>CAYNVA010000218.1:0-8489 GCA_964400575.1 uncultured Thermodesulfobacteriota bacterium
GAGCTTCTTCCCGGCCTTGTCCTCGATCTTGCTGACCGAGGTATTGGTCAGTATCTCGATGCCTTCCTTCTGGATCATGCCGGTAAAGGCCTTGGCAATCTCTTCATCCTCGGTCGGAAGGATCTGGGGCATCATTTCAACTACGGTCACTTCCACGTCCATGCGCTTCATGACCTGCGCGAATTCCATGCCGATAACGCCGCCGCCGATGATGAGAATGCTCTTGGGGAGCTTCTCAAGCGACAAAGCGCCGTCTGAATTGATAACGCCGGGAAGGTCAATGCCGGGAATGGGTACCTTGCTGGGGACCGAGCCCGTGGCGATGATGATCTTGTCTGCCTTGATGGTCTCGCCGGTCTCTTTAACCTTCACGGTTTTGGCATCGATGATTTCGCCCGTGCCCTTGACAATGGTCATGCCGTGGCTCTTAAGTATGCCGCCCAGGCCGCCGACCAGCTGCTTCACAACGGTATTCTTGCGTGCCATGACAGCCGGGAAGTCAACCGATGCGCCGGTCATAGTGATGCCGAACACCTTGGACTCTTTGGCCAGATGATACACGTTTGCCGACTGCAGCAGGGACTTGGTGGGGATGCAGCCGCGGTTCAGGCAGGTGCCGCCGAACTCGCCCTTCTCGATAATGGTGACCTTGCCGCCCAGCTGGGCCACGCGGATTGCCGCGGGATAGCCGCCGGGGCCGCCGCCGATAACCACAACATGCACATCGCCTGCGGGAGCTGCTGCCGCCGCCGGTGCTGCTGCCGCCGCTGGTGCTGCTGCGGGAGCAGCTGCTGCCGCGGGGGCCGCTGCCGAAGCTGCGCCGCCTGCGGCAACGCCTGCGTACTCGCCCTTGTCTGCAGCGATTACGGCGATAAGCTCCGCCACAGGCACTTCGCCGTCCTGGGGCACAACGATGTGCAGCACGCCGTTTGCCGGGCATTCCACTTCGTAGGTAATCTTTTCAGTTTCCACAACAAGCAGAATTTCGCCCTGTTTTACCTCTTCGCCTTCAGCCTTTTTCCACTCGGCAATCTTGCCGGTTTCCATGGTCAGCCCGAGTTTGGGCATTGTTACATTAGTTGCCATATAGATCACTCCTCTACTATCAAATCAGGTTTATAAAGCCCTTCTCTCGCAATTGCAGAGAGTATTTTTTTTATTGTAGGGGCGGGCTTTATGCCCGCCCGCACGGGAGGGGATAAGCCCCTCCCCTACGGATAAAATCATATTTACGCCAGCACCAGCATCGGGTCTTCGTGCAGCTCTTTGATGGTCTGCAGGAACCGGCCCGCATCAGCGCCGTCGATGGTGCGGTGGTCATAGGATATCGACAGGTTCATCATCGGCCTGATGACGATCTGCTTGTTCACAACCACCGGCTTATCGATGATCGCTCCCACACCCAAAATGCAGTTTTCAGGCTGATTGATGATGGCGGTGAACAGCTCGGTGCCGAACATGCCCATGGCTGAAACCGTGAACGTACCGCCGGTCATTTCCGCAGGGCCCATCTTCCCGCTGCGGCCCTTATCGATCAGGGCGGTGCGGTCTTTGGCTATTTCGGTAATGGTCTTCTTGTTCGCATTTTTGATGACCGGCACGATGAGGCCGTCCTTGATGGACATGGCCATGCCGATATTGATATCCTGCAGAAACAGGATGCCATCGGCGGTCCAGCGGGTGTTGACCACCGGATGGCGCTCAATGGCCATGGCGGTGAGCTTGATCACGAAATCGGTGATGGTGACGCGCACGCCGTGTTTCTTTTCAACCGACTTCAGTATCTTCTCGCGGAATTCCTGAATGGCTGTGGCATCGACGCCATTGGTCATATAGGCCATTGCCGCCTGATTGCAGCTCTCGAGCATCTTGCGGGAGATGACCTTGCGCATGCTGGTAAGTTTTACGAGTTTATCGCCTTCGGACACTTTTTCTCCTCCTGTCTTTTGTTCTGCAGGTGCTGCAGGGGCTGCCTTTGCCTTGGCAAGGTAAGCTTCAATGTCTTCCCTGGTTATCTTGCCTGCGGGGCCGGTGCCTATAATCTGTTTCAGATCAATATTATTCTCTTTTGCCATCTTGTCTGCCACCGGGGTGATGCGGAACTTGTTTGATGCCTGATAGGCAGCAACGTCGTTCTTTACCACGCGTCCCTCGGGGCCCGTTCCGCCGATTGCGGCGATGTCGATGCCTGCGTCTGCTGCAAGCTTGCGCGCCAGGGGCGATGCCTTTACGCGCTCTCCTGCTGCCCGCGCCGGAGCGGGAGCTGCAGATGCTGCGGCTGCAGGGGCTGCTGCTGCGGGAGCCGCTGCCGGAGCTGCGGCTGCAGGGGCTGCAGCAGCGGGAGCGCCGCCTCCTGCGCATGCCCCGTCATAGTCGGCCTTGTCGGCTGCGATGACGGCTATCAGTTCGGCCACAGGCACTTCGCCGTCCTGCGGCACAATTATATGAAGAAGGCCGCTTGCAGGGGCTTCAACCTCATAGGTGATCTTCTCGGTCTCAACGACCAGAAGGATTTCACCCTGATTGACCTGCTCGCCTTCAGCTTTTTTCCACTCGGATATCTTACCTGTTTCCATGGTAAGACCAAGCTTGGGCATGGTTACATTGGTTGCCATTACTCTGACTCCTTTCTTGGTTTATTCACATCACACGAAGCGTTTCTCAGCCGATCATCTTCTTTACCTGCGCGACAAGCTTATCGGCATCGGGCAGATAGTGCTTCTCGAGCTTTGGCTGGAATGCGATGTGCGTAAAGGGAGCCGCAACGCGGGCCACAGGGGCATCAAGCCAGTCAAACAGATTCTCCTGCAGGTCGGCAGCTATTTCTGCGCCCACGCCCATGATCTTTTTGGCTTCGTGAATGATCACACAGCGGTTGGTCTTCTTGACCGATGCGTAGATGGTGTCCATGTCAATAGGGTTCACGCTCAGAAGGTCGATCACTTCGGCCTCGATGCCGTCGGCCTTCAGCTTGTCAGCGGCCTTCATGGCTTCAAGCAGCATGCGGCCTATGCTCACGATCGTGATATCCTTGCCTTCCCGGGTGACCATGGCCTTGCCGATGGGGCAGATATAGTCCTCAGTCGGGATTTCCATTTTGAGCTTATAGGATGACAGGGGCTCGACATACAGCACGGGGTTGTCGTCGCGGATGGCGGCCTTCATCAGGCCTTTAGCGGTATAGGAATTGCTGGGCATGACGACCTTCATGCCGGGCATGCTTGCAAACCAGGCTTCCAGGGATGATGAATGATGGGGGCCTGCGCCGAAGCCGCCTGCTGTCATGGCCCGAACGACCATGGGAACCTTCACCTGGCCGCCGAACATCCAGCGCATCTTGGATGCCTGATTGTAGAATTCTTCGACAGTAAGCGTGATGAAGTTCATGAACATGATTTCAGCAACAGGCCTTAGCCCTGATGCTGCAGCCCCGACGCACATGCCCACGATGGCGCCTTCGCTGATGGGTGTGTCGACGCAGCGGCCTGCGCCGAACTGATCGATAAGGCCGCGTGTCACGCCAAATGGCCCGCCCGGCTTCCCGACGTCTTCACCTATGATGAAGACGCTGGGGTCTCTTTCCATTTCTTCTTTAATTGCTTCGTTGATTGCCCATTGAACATTTAGGGATTTGGTGCCAGCCATGTATCTATCCTCCAGTTAAAAGAAGTTAAAATCTAATCGCGCCTGCAGATCAGGCAAAAATATCGACATAGAGCTCTTCTATATCGGGCTGCGGGCTCTTGCGGGCGAAATCAACGGCCTCATCGACCTCTTTCTTGATCTCGTCGCGGATCTTCTGAATGCCCTTCTCATCGATCATGCCCTCTTTGGTGAGCTTCTTCTCATAGAGCATGATGGGGTCCTTCTTCTTCCATTCCTCCAGCTCGCCCGCGGGACGATAATTGCAGGGGTCGCCTTCGAAATGGCCATGATGGCGATAGGTCTTGAACTCAAGCATATACGGGCCCTTGCCTTCGCGGGCATGCTTCACAGCCTTGACCATGGCTTCATAGACTGCCTCGACATCATTGCCGTCTGCGATAATAGAGGGCATGCCGTAGCCGACTGCGCGGTCCGATACGTTTTCGATTGCAACGTGATCGGATTTGGGGGTCATCTGGGCATACAGGTTAATGCTGCACACAAAAATGAGGGGCAGCTTCAGAATGGCTGCCATGTTCATGGACTCGTGGAACGAGCCCGTGCCGGTGGCGCCTTCGCCGAAATAGACGGCCGTGCAGTTGTCGGTCTTGTTGTACTTCTGTGCAAACGCGGTACCAAGAGCGATGCGCATGCCTTCGCCAACGATGCCGTTGGAGCCCATGCATCCCGTCTTCACGTCGGCAAAGTGCATGGAGCCCGCCCGGCCCTTGCAGCAGCCGGCGATGCGGCCGAACAGCTCGGCCATCATGGGCTTTAAGTCCGCGCCCTTTGCGATGATGCAGCCGTGGCCGCGGTGCGTGGTGTAGATGGCGTCTTCAAGGCGCAGGTTGGCGCAGGTGCCCACCGCAACCGCATCTTCGCCCTGTGACAGATGCAGGAAGCCCGGCATTTCACCGCCGGAGAAAATCTTGGTGGTGTCATCCTCGAAGGTCCTGACCCGGATCATGCGTTTCAGCAGATCAATTTTTGTGTCCTTACTCATCTTCATTGAACATCCTCCGAATACATTTTAGTTTTAAACAAACTACTGCCCTGTGTGCGTATGTGAAAACCGGAACATAGCGCTCCGGTTTTACGTGCGATGTAATGTATCATTCTACAGTCCGCCGCGGCGGACTCTAGGGTTACAAAACCTGCTACCCCGGCAAGTCCGGGGACATATAATTCACGTATCGCGGCCCGTACAGAGCCGCGATACGTGATGCTGCCGTACTCTTTACGCGCAGAGGATCTCGGCTGTGCCCATGACACAGTCGCCGCCGTCCTTGTTCTGTATCTTCATGTCGCAGGCCAGAATATTCTTGCCGCCTTCGCTCTTTTTCTCCTTCACCACAAGGTTGCTCAGGATGGTGAAGCCCGGCTTTACCGGAGCGCGAAACTGCAGATCCACCCTGGTGCCTTCGGCAGGCCACCGTAGGCCCTGGATGTCGCAAATGGCCTGCAGCACAGGCTCGACATTGATGGTGCCGTGGGCGATGGTGGAGCCGCCGAACATGGCATTTGACTTCATGCCTTCCACATCAACGTGGAGGGGGTTATAGTCGCCGCAGATGTCGGCATACGCATTAATGAACTGCTGGGAAACAGCAATGCTCTTGGAGGGAAGCGTGTCCCCGATGTTGACGCTTGCGAAATCTATTTTGCTCATGGTGTCCTCCATGTATCTGAAAAAAGATTTATTGCATTGTCTTGGGCAGCAGAAAGCTCATCTGAATATCGACGACCTTATCGCCTGCCTGGTTGGTGGCGTTCATGTCGACAGAGAGGAACTTGCTGATGCGCACCTGGCCGTCCTTTTCCTTCTTCACTTCCTTTTTGTCAGCAATGGAGAGCTTGGTGGTGATGGTGTCGCCGATCTTTGCAGGCTTATAAAATACGATCTTGTCGCCCGCGCGCACGGCGCCGTCCAGAAAAACCTTGCGGTCCCAGCAGATGCGCAGGCCGAAAATATAGATCATGCCGATCGGAACCGACACATCGCCCTTATTGCTGTCGCCCATGAGAGCAGCGAACTTGGCGACTTCTTCTGCCGTGATTTTATAGGTTCCACCGCCGCAGTCAAAGCCCGCCTCCATTTCAGCAAACTTCAGGTCGGGCAGCATCTTTGCGGGACCGAACCCGCTCACTAAGCCTGTATTAAACTTTTGTTCCATGGAATGCCTCCCTTAAAATCTAAATTATTTTTAATTAGATCGTGCGCCTTTCATACAGCTTTCAGCATCAGTGCGGCATCATGCGGTGCAGCCTATGGCAGGAGAGCGGCTGCATGCTGTCGGCAGCGAGAAGACGCCTGCGGGAATCGCACAAAAAACCGGTCTCCCGCACTTCTTGCGGGAGACCGGCGCATCTTCATCAATAGGACTTTTGCTGTCCCAGCATGACCTGGCCGATATAGTTTTTAGACATCTCGTTGGTGATCGGCGCGAACACCAGCTGGCGAATATCTCTGTAGTAGCGCTGAATATGATATTCCATGGTGAAGCCGTAACCGGCAAGAATTCTCATGGCGCGGTCGGTGCAGCGGAATGCCGCCTCGGAGGTGTACATCTTGGCCATGCTTGCGATAACGCCCACGGCCGGATCCTTGGGATTGTTGGCCTGGAGCCATGCCGCCTTGTAGGTGATAAGGCGCGACAGCTCAATTTCGGTTGCCATATCGGCAAGCTGGTGCTGAATTGCCTGATACTGGCCGATGGGCTTGCCGAAAGCCTCACGCTCCTTGGCATACTGGTTTGCTTCATCCAGGCAGCCCTGTGCAAGGCCCATGCTGATGGCGGCGCACACGATGCGCTCGTTGTTCAGCGTGGCAAGCAGATTGTACCAGCCGGCGCCACGCTCCCCGAGCATCGTGGCCTTGGGTATCTTGACATCTTCGAAGGATACTTCAAAGGATGCCAGGATGTGGCTGCCGAGCTTCTTGATCTTGTTGTAGGTGATGCCTTTTGAAAAGGGCTGATTGAGCAGGGGGCCGTCGGTCTCATGCTTGCCGATATTTTCGCGATCAAGCAGGAAGATCGTGAGGCCTTTTGCAGGCTTGCCGGGGATGTCATCGGTGCGCGCGATGAATACGTCGGTGTTGGCCACATGCAGACCCGTGGTGAAGATCTTGGTGCCGTTGGCGATGAACGATCCGTCGGGCTGCTCAACGCAGCGGGACTTCAGGGCGCCAAGAATGTCCGTGCCGCCGCCGGGTTCAGTCAGCGAGAGGGCGAAGTTCCAGTCGCCTGCGATGAGCTTCGGCAGATAAAACTCTTTCTGCGCCTGCGTGCCATAGTGCAGGATCGACATACCGCCGAAGCAGACGCCGGTCAGGTAGGCAAGCCCCATGGCTGAGAAACCGTTTGAAATCTCTTCGGTAATAAGAACTTCATCAATGATGTTGCCGTTGGTGCCGCCGAACTCTTCGGGAAAGCAGGCCCCGAGAATTCCCTCATCGCCCATCTTTTTCCAAACATCAACCGGGAAATGATTCTCTTCATCCCATTCACCAATCTTGTCCTTGGGGCATTCTTTCTCCTTGAACTTCTTCAGCATGTCCAGCATCATCTTGCGCTCTTCGCTGAGCCCGAATTCAGTAGGAATTAATAAATCTGCCATACGATCTCCTTTCATACACACTGTTTACAGTTGGTTAAAGAATTATCCCCAGCTCCCATATAGAGCTGGCACAACGTATGCCAAAAACTGTTTTAGAAAACATATATATTAAAATGGAAATTCATACGGTTACAGAGCGCCAATTCCCATTGTTCTCACTTTTTCTTCCGGGAATGCCCAATATGACAAAAAGGAAGTTTTGCGCTACCCTGTCGTGACATATTGTCAAAGCAAAAAGCCTGATTCAGAGAGCATTAAAAAGAAATGCTTATATCCCCCGCGTTTTGCTTTGTCAAGGAATTTAACCTGCGCAAAGAGCCTGGGGTCGGAAGAAGGCCGTGATGATAAAAATTGAAGTAAAAACAGATAATTTTCAAGCACGCCAACAGACGTTTCAGCCCTTTTTCACCATGTCTCTCAGCCAGTCCATATAGTCTGGCGAGCCGTCGGCGATTGGCACGAAAACAAGCTGCGGAACCTTATAGCTGTGAAGCTTTTTTACCGCATCAACCAGGCTTGGAAAGAGATCCTTTGTGGTCTTGGCCATAAAAAATGTCTCATCATCGCGGCAGACTTTCCCTTCCCACCAGTAAATTGATTGCATGGAGGAAATAATCTGGGCGCAGGCAGCCAGGCGCTCTTCAACAAGAAAGCTTGCGATCTTCTCCGCCTCATCCCGCGAGGCGGCGGTCATGAGCACAATGCCGCAGTCGGTCATGCACGACGCTTTCTACTTGGATGTAATAAAGGCTGAGATGCCTTCCTTCTTCTCAAGCTCTGCTGCCATTTTCTGCGCATCTTCAAGATTTCTGTATTTGCCGATGCGCACCCGGTAGACCACGCCCTTATCCGGAATTGTAATCTTCACGATATGCGAAGCATATCCCTTATCTGCGGACTCGCAAGCGGCCATCCTGAAACACGCAAAACATTCCCTCAATTTTACCGGAAAATTTTGAAAGAATCGATTGCATGGCCACGGCCTTTTGATCTCCCGTTGCGTCTTCCATCCGCAGAATCAGAACGCCGGCATGTGTCAGACCACTATTGAAAATGAGCTCGCCGAAATCCTTATCCATGGTTATGACCATTCGCTCTTGCTTGACCGCGATATTCAGAATATCAGCATCTTTTGCTTTGGGGTTTATGTCACGGACGGCAACGGCGTCAAAGCGGTTATCTTGCAGCCATGTTTCTACTTTTTTTCCAACACCAATATCGACAAG
>CAYNVA010000219.1:0-18326 GCA_964400575.1 uncultured Thermodesulfobacteriota bacterium
CACCATCGAGGCATCGGTCAATAGCAGGAAGTCAGCCGGGGGCACTGCAGTTTCTGCGGTGAAGAAAGCGCTTGCCGCGGCAAAGCGGAGCTGACGAAGAGAAAGACGTTCTAAAGAGTTGAATTGGTTTTATTGGTTGAAGTAGTTTGATTAGTTCTGTGAGTTTCTAATTAGTGTCATTCCGGCTTGCCCGGAATCCTTGAGGGGAATGGCTGAGAAATTATTTGCAGTCTACATTATGGCTAATGTCCGCCCGACTCTCTATGTCGGGGTAACCAACGATCTTGTGCGACGGGTGTGCGAACACAAAAACAATTTTAATCCAAATAGTTTTACAGCTAAATACAAACTGCACAGGCTTGTGTATTATGAAACAACGGAAAGTATTCAGGGTGCAATAATCAGGGAAAAGCAGTTAAAGAATATGAGCAGGCAGGAAAAGATCACATTAATCAAGCGGGGCAATCCGCTGCTTAGAGATTTGTACGATCAGATATTGGAAAAGGATTCCGGACAAGCCGGAATGACGGATTAGTTATCAAAGGTGGCTGACAAAGCACGCAAGAAATAGGCTGATAGTTGAAAAGATTCCGGGCAAGCCGGAATGACTAAAAACAATATACTGGATGCATTATGAAAAAGTTTACAGTTTTGATGTTGGTTGTAACGGTAGCAATTATTACGGCTGCCTGCGGCAAGAAGGCTGATCCGGGCCTGCCCATGCCGATCGTGCCTGAGGCGCCTTCGCGGTTTCAGGCCTTTGCACGGTCCGAGGGCATATTCATTCTCTGGCGCGCGCCGGATAAAAACGTCAACGATACCGAGCTTCTGGACCTTGCCGGGTTTAAGATTCAGCGGGCCAATGAGCCCATAGAAAAATTCTGCCCCAAGTGTCCGAAAAACATCAGCCAGCTTGCCGATATCGCCTACAAGGGCGACCGGGGCAAGGCCCCCGGCAAGCAGCCGTATTATTACCAGGACACGGCCCTTGAGTTCGCTACAGTCTATTTCTATCAGATGCATGCTTATAATGAGCGCGAGAAGGCCGGCAAGTCGACAAAGCCCCTGATCGTGTACTGGGACCGGCCACCGGCAGCGCCTGCGGGCCTCAAGGTTGATCGCCAAAACAAACTGCTGCGGCTGTCCTGGCAGCCGGTTGCGGCCCTTGATGACGGCAGTCAGCTGGAGGGCTTTGCCGGCTACACTATTTACCGCACCGAGCAGCAGGGCACCTATGAAGAGGCCCCGGTCAACACGGAGCCGGTGCAGGAGCCCGTGTTTGAGGATGTGCCGGAAAAGATGGACACGACCTATTTCTACGTGGTTCGCGCCGCCCGCATGGTGAAAGAAACCATGGTGGAAAGCGCTGCCTCAAGCGAGCTGCAGGTTGCCTATATGGACATGGCGCCTCCCGGCGCGCCCAAGGGCCTTACCGCCATCCCGCGGCAGAACGGTGTGGAACTGAAGTGGATCGGCGCATTTCAACAGGATGTGGCCGGATATAATATTTACCGCAGGGATGCAGGCGGCTTTGTGCGGCTCAATAGCAAGCTTATCACGGATAATTCCTGGCTTGACACAGGCGCAAAAGCCGGCAGCAGCTATGTCTACGCGGTAACCTCGGTTGATGCTTCGGCCAAGGCCAATGAAAGCCCTATGTCGGAACCGGCTTCGGTCACCTTTAAAATGCAGTAGGGGAGATTATCCGGATGCACGATTTTGCCTATAAGGGAAAGAGCCTGTATTGCGAAGATGTGCCTGTTGAACATATCGCAGAGCAGGTGGGCACGCCCCTGTATCTGTACAGCCGCAAAACCCTTGAGCGGCACTTCAGCGTGTTTGACGGAGCCTTCAGCGCTGCGCCGCATCTGACCTGCTACTCGGTCAAGGCCTGCTCCAATATTGCACTGCTGCGGCTTTTTGCACGCCTTGGCGCAGGCGTTGACGTGGTGTCAGGGGGGGAGATTTTCAGGGCTCTGAAGGCGGGCCTGCCGGCAGACAAGATCGTGTATTCGGGCGTCGGCAAGACGCGCGCCGAGATCCAGTACGCGCTGCAGTGCGACATACTGCAGTTCAATATAGAATCGGCACAGGAGCTGGAGCTTATCAGCCAGGTGGCGGCAGCTTTGGGGAAGCAGGCGCGCATTGCGCTGCGCATCAACCCTGATGTTGATCCCAAGACTCACCCCTATATCTCAACGGGTCTCAAGAAGAACAAGTTCGGCATCAAAATCGAGGCTGCCCTGGCTGAGTATAAAAAAGCAGCCGTGCTGCCGGGCATTCAGGTGACGGGCATTGCCTGCCATATCGGCTCGCAGATAACCGAGGTGACTCCGTTTGTCGATGCGCTCAAGCGGGTCAAGGCTTTTGTGCAGGCTCTGGCCGGCGAAGGCATTGCCATCAACCACCTTGATCTTGGCGGCGGACTCGGCATCACCTATAATAACGAGACCCCGCCGCACCCTTCAGAATATGCCCGGGCGGTGATTAGCGAAATGCAGGGTGTGCAGTGCACGCTGATTCTGGAGCCCGGCCGCGTTATCGTGGGCAATGCCGGAGCCCTTGTTGCCCGCGTGCTGTACACGAAGAAATCCGAGGTCAAGAATTTTATCGTTGTGGATGCCGCCATGAACGATCTTGTGCGCCCGAGCCTCTATGATGCCTTTCATGAGATATGGCCGGTGCATATAACAGATGCGCCTGAGATTGCGGCCGATATTGTCGGCCCGATATGTGAGTCGGGCGATTTTCTGGCCCGCAGCCGACAGATTGCCGACCTTGCACCGGGCGAGCTCATAGCGGTCATGAGCGCCGGGGCCTACGGGTTCAGCATGTCCTCCAATTACAACTCCCGGCCGCGTGCGGCCGAAGTGCTGGTAAGCGGCGATTCTTTCAGCGTCATCCGGCAGCGCGAAACCTGTGAGGATCTGGTGCGGCTGGAAAGCATGCCGGACTATTTAAAATGATGCCTTCAGGCCAAAGTCTGTGGGGCATAAAAGTCAGAAGTCAGAAGTCAGAAGTCGGAGGTCGGAAGTCAGAAACCAGAAACCAGAAACCAGAATAGAAGACACATGTGCTTCAAGGAGTTTACAGGTTTCTTCCAGACAATCAGATACTGAAACGTTTCTGCTGTTGTTTTAATGCTGAATTCTGACTACTGAATTCTGGCTTCTTTTCTAAAGGATATTACACACAAAAAAAGACTTATTAAGAATTACCCACTGATATTGTTGCAGAACCAAAATGACAAGTGTCGGCTGAGACTTTGAGGCGTGTACATGATAAAAGTTCCTTTTTGCAAGATGAGCGGCTGCGGCAATGATTTCATCATTATCGACAACCGCAGCGGCATGTGGAGCGAGTTTGAGACGCCGGCATTCGTTAAGGCCGTGTGCCGCGAGAAATTGTCTGTGGGCGCTGACGGCCTTATCTTTATCGAAAAATCGGCCAGTGCCGATTTTAAGTGGCAGTTTTTCAATTCCGACGGAAGCCGGGCTGAGATGTGCGGCAACGGCGCGCGGTGCGCCGCGCGGTTTGCTTTTTTGAACGGCATTGCCGGCGCGAGCATGTCGTTTGAAACTCTAGCAGGCATCATCCATGCCGAAGTAAGCGGCCAGGTTGTCAAGACGCAGCTATCGCAGCCAGGTAACCCGCAGATGAATCTGGAGATTTCCGTAGACGGCGCGCCATTGACCGTGCACAGCATTAATACGGGCGTGCCCCATGCGGTGATTTTTGTCGATGATCTTGCGGCTGTGCCGATCAAAGAGCTTGGGGCAAAGATCCGCTTTCATAAGCATTTTCAGCCTGCGGGCACAAATGTCAATTTCATCAGTATCGGCGCCGGCGGCAGTATCGGCATCCGCACCTACGAGCGCGGTGTTGAGGATGAAACGCTTGCCTGCGGCACGGGCTCGGTTGCAGCAGCTCTTGTGTGTATTGCCATGGGCAGGGCGGCATCACCTGTGCCGGTGAAAACCCGCGGCGGTGAAATGCTGAAAGTGTATGCCGAGCCTGCCCGCCCGCCTTTTTCCGGGGCTTATCTTGAGGGTGGGGCAAGCCTTATCTATACCGGGGAGATCTGTGAGGAAGCCTGGGGTCAAAAATAGGATTGAGGGATTGAGGGATTGAGGGGGCATGGCGTGCCGTGTCCTGATTTGGAATTAAGAATTAAAATTCCTGAATTTTAATAATTTAAATTTTATGGAGGACTTTTTATATGCTGTTTAAAGGATCAATGGTTGCTCTTGTCACACCGTTTAAGGCCGGCACGGTCGATGACGAAGGCCTGAGAAGACTTGTTGAGTTTCAAATTTCAAACGGCACTGACGTGCTGTGCCCCTGCGGCACCACGGGTGAGTCGGCAACGCTTTCCCTTGAGGAGCATGAGCGGGTCATACAGATCACCATCCAGGCTGCGGCAGGCCGTGTGCCTGTTATGGCAGGCACGGGATCAAATAACACTGAAGAGGCCATCCGGCTGAGCCGGCATGCAAAAAAGGCCGGCGCTGCGGGCTGCCTGCTGATCACGCCGTATTATAACCGGCCGACCCAGGAAGGCCTGTATCTGCATTTTGCAAAAGTGGCCGGGGCGGTCGAAATCCCCATTGTGCTGTACAATGTGCCGGGCAGGACAGGCGTGAACATGCTGCCCGAGACGATCGAGCGTCTGGCAAAGATACCCTCTATCGTGGGCATCAAGGAAGCATCCGGGTCCCTTGAGCAGGTGAGCCAGATCATAAATCGCTGCGGTGAAGACTTCGCGGTTATTTCAGGCGATGACGCCAATACCCTTCCTATGATGGCGGTGGGTGGCGTAGGGGCCATTTCGGTCACGGCAAACATTGCCCCGGCTCTGTGTGCGTCAATGATCCGTGCTGTGCAGGCCGGCGATTGGCCTGAGGCACGCAGGATACATCATCGCCTGCTGCCGCTGCACAATGCCATGTTTCTGCAGACCAATCCCATTCCGGTCAAGACCGCTATCGGGATGATGGGCATCGTTTCGGGCGAGGTGCGGCTGCCGCTGTGTCCCATGCCCGATGATCTGAATGCAAAACTGAGGGCTATACTGAAACAGTATGAGATACTACACTAACAGAAAGGGTTGAGCGTATGAAGGCAATGAAGGCAGTGAAAAGAGCAGGGCTTATGATCGTTGTGGCAGGCGTTGTTGTGCTGATTGCGGGACCAGGGGCATCGCAGCCTCAGCAGGGCCCTTTGGCTGTACCGGCACCCGCTAAAGTTGAAAAAGCTCCGGTCAAAGACAAGGTGCTTGCCACCGTCGGCAAGGACAAGATAACCGAGGGCGGCGTTTTTGCCCCTCTTGCCATGATGCCGCCGCAGTTTCGCTCCCGGTATGAAACGCCTGAGGGCAAAAAGAAACTGCTGGAGCGGGCCGTGCAGATGAGCCTGCTGTCGCAGGAAGCCCGCAGACTCAATATTGACAAGAAAGAAGATATCGCACGGCGCATCAAGGAAATGGCAGATCAGTTTATCGTGCAGGAATTGACCAAGCAGGAAGTCATGGACAAGATTATCGTGACTGATGCAGATATGCTGCAGCATTTCAATCAGAACAAGGGCAGTCTCGCAAAAGAAGAGAAAGTGCGCGTCAGTCTCATCATGTTTGAGGCCAAGGATAACGCCACGCAGCAGGTAAAGGATCAGAAAAAGAATATGGCTGATCAGGCATTAGCGCGCGTTAAGAAAGGTGATGATTTTGAGGCGGTTGCAAAGGAAGTATCGGAAGATACACGCACCAAAAGCCGCGGCGGCAATGCAGGCCTTTTCGCACGCGGAAAGCGCACTGATGTGTATGGGGATGTTTTTGAGCAAAAGGCCTTTTCCCAGCCCCTTGAGGCAGTCAGCGATGTGTTCCGGGCCAAGGATGGCTACTATATAATCAAGGTGATGGAAAAAAAGGCGCAGGAGCAGGAAACATTTGATGATGTAAAGCAGCGCATCGAACGCACGCTCAAGACCGAAAAACAGAAGACGGCCATGGAGTCCTATCTGGAAGGGCTGAAGAAAAGATATACTGTCAAGATGCTGGATGAAAGCCTGAAGTAAAGGCTCAACGCTCAGAGTGGCCAAAGGCGCCCGTGATAGAGCGGGCGCCTTCTTTGTCAGGGCACTGGTCTGTGGCGCAGGGCAGTCCATGCCCTGTATATCTTGCGGTTGACATGGGCGGGTGCTTCCCCTATAGTGAGAGCGTACGGCAGCTGAAGACCGCTTCGGCATGATGTCCGTGACGGGTTTCATGCATATATGCCGAGTTGAGGGGGTCCTATGACCACACATGATGAAAAGAGTGTGAATCTTCCCAAAGAGCCGCCCGCACAGCAGGGCAGGGCAGCAGTTCCGGCAGAGCTCAAGCTCTTTGCAGACCTTATTATTCTTCTGAATATCCTCAAGAAAAATCTCGCCATTTATCCCGACGGGCATCACCTCATTACCCAGAGCACGAATGCCGCAATTGCCGCGGTCGAAAAATGTTTTCAGTTAAGCCCCGTTCTTACCATTGGCGCTGTAAAAGAGGACCTGTTCGTGGACGGCAGGCGCCTTGAAGGGAAAGGCTCGGTGTTTCGCGATGTCGCATTGTCCTTTACCCGTCTGGGTATTGCCTCAGTCTCCCTTGCCAGGGGCATTGACCCCGAGGAGCTTGTCCGGCTGGAGCGCCTGCTCAGCGTGCGCATTGAGGATGTGCGGGCGCAGGGCGATATGACCACGGTGATTGCCGCAGCCGGGCTGCATACTGTGCGGATCAATCTTTTTGATTACAGCCTGTTTCGTCCGGCGGAAGAGGATGGCGTCAAAAAGCCTGCTGAGCATCAGCCGGGAGAACAGCTCAAGGCCGGCGCCGACATATGGGCATGCTTCTTAAAGGGCCTGCGCGCAGGCGGGCGAAGGGGTGGTGGCGGTCCTGCACCCGCAGTGCAGGCCGAAGGCGGCGCAGGCGGCGCAGGCAGCGAAGGCGGCGAAGGCGGCGGTTCCTCCGGGGTCAGTGGAGGAGGGATTGAGGGCGGTACAGCCTTTGGCGTGCAGGGCGGCGGCGATGGGGCACTGGCCTTCGGAACGGAGCTCGATGAGGATGCCGGGGCAGAGGAGCTTTCGCCCGGTATGATCGTGCGGATGCTCAATGACGGAACGCTTCCGGTTGAACAGGCCCTTGACAGCTATGCTGATGTGCTGGCGCAGTTTGCCGGCACGGGGTTTCAGCGCCATATGCTGGGCAAGGAGGCGCTGCGGTTTTTCGACCGCATGAACATCATTATGCATAATTTGAAAACCGACATTCGCGACCGGTTTCTCAAAACGGCGCTAAAACATGTTTCAATGATGTCCGACCAGGATGATATGGAAGCATTGCTCAAATGTTTTCCTGAAGACCTGGCAGCGCAGATGATGGGGATTGCTGCCAATGAGGGACGAGACCTGTCGCCGTCGCTGCAAAAGCTTATGCTCAAGTTTTCCCAGGTGCAGGACGGTATGACTGAACAGGAAGCGCGCTCAGGCGCTCAGTCGGCGAGCTCTGCTCTGCCGTTTATCGACACCCTGAAGATACTGCCTCAGCGGGAACAATACGAAAAGCATATGACCTCGGACTACGCCCAGCAACTCGACGCTATGGGCCAGGCTCCTGAGTCCATAAAGCCTCCTGCGGAATTTGTGCTTGCCGAGCATCTTCAAAGCATGCGGAAGGGGGAGTTGGATATGCATATCGGCCGCGTGCTGATCGCCCTTATGGATCAGAATATCGAGCCTTCCGCCTATCACGACTTTACGCAAAAAGTTATCGAGCTTGTGCCCTCGCTGCTCGATGCAGGCAGTTTCCGGCCCATGCTCGTCATTTTTTCAACGCTTCGGCAGCACATTGCCACAAAAGAGCAGGCAGACATACGCACCCTTGCAAAAATAGCGCTCCAGATTTTTTTTGAGCCGGAATTCGTCAAGCAGATGGTGTCCCAGCTTGGCGAAGCCGGCGATGATGCCAGCAGCGATCTTCTGGAGATGCTGCGGGAAACCGGCCAGCAGGCGATCCCCGAGCTGCTTGATCTGTATGCCAATAATCAGTCTGCCGAGGGCAGCCACCGGCTGTTTGAGCTGCTCTGCGCTTTCGGCAGCCCGGTTGTTGAGGTGGCGCTGACGCGTCTGTCCAACAGAGGTTTTTACTATGTGCGAAATCTGCTGCGCTTCATCAAGGCTGCCGGGGATGCTTCGGTTATAACCCATGTGCGGCCTCTGCTGAGACATGCTGACCGTGATCTGCGTCATGAGGCTCTTGAGGTACTGCTGAAATTCAAGGATCAAAGCGCTGTTGCAGCTCTGCGGCATGAGCTTCGCTCGCAAAATATGGCTGAGGTTTCGCAAGCCGTGCTGATGATTGATGAGCACCGTGTGGTCGGGCTGGGAGCTGAGCTGCTGCGTCTCATAAAAATTTTCATGCCCTTTGAATCCGATACGGCGCTCAACTGCATGGTGCTGCATGCTCTGGGCGCAGTAGGCGATCCGGCCCTGCTTGAGCCGCTGCAGAAGATAGCGCGGGCGCGTTTGACGCTTATCCCCCGCCATTTGCGCAGAACAAAAATAGCATTATTTGAATCATTGCAGTCCTATCCGCGTGCCGCCGTCAGAGACCTGGCGGACATTGGCCTGCGTTCGGGAGATGAACAGATACGCAACCTCTGCCGCAGCCTTGCTGCGGGCAACTAGGAGTCAGACTCGGCATGGACCAGCAGGACTATTATGATCAACTTTCCCAAGCCGTTGCGCAGCTCACTGCAGCCGTGACCAATGTTGGCCTCTATCCGCCGACCCACCCACGGGTCGCCCCGTATATCGACAGGACATACGCAAGTTTAACCGCCCTGCTGGAGACAACCTCCCCGGTGACCCTGCTGCTGATTAACGATGCGATGGTCAGCAATAACCGCAAGCTTGTATTGTCAGGGGCCACGGGGCAGACGTTCATGAGGATGCTTAAAAAGAGGGCTGTGGAGCGCATTTCGTTTTTTACCGGTTTGCCGCGTTCGGATCTTGAGGATCTGATTCAGGATTTTGCATCAACTGACAAAAAAACACTGCGTTCGACAAGCTGTTTAAAGCTCGGGAAAGTCGAGTCTGTCGATGGTGCCAGCGGCGGAGAGAGTGATGACGATAAAGAAGATGCCGGCCTCAGAAAAAAAACTCTGGAGGAACAGATCGAAGAGTTTCTCGAGTTCAGGGAATACGGCCTGTCGCAGATGCGCGATCTGTACCATGCAATTAAAGAGGGCGCGCGCATGGATGTCAACGTCATCCATTCCATCGTGGGTGAATTCGTGCGGCGTTTCCGCCGCGAGATGAATCCGCTCAGCCTGCTGGCCTCAATCAAGAGCCATGACGAGTATACATTCGTGCATGTAACCAATGTGGCGCTGCTGGTCATAAGCCAGGCCGAAGCACTGGGTTTCAGCGGGGCGCACCTGCATGATATCGGTGTTGCAGCACTGCTGCACGATGTGGGCAAGGTCGTTATCCCGTCAGCCATCGTCGCCAAGCCCAGTAATTTGACCAGCCAGGAACGCTTTGTCATGGAGCAGCATACGACACTGGGCGCGCAGTATCTCATGGCGCAGAAAGAGGTTCCGGGTCTGGCCCTTCTGGCGGCTCTCGAACACCATATCAGGTTTGATGGCACGGGCTATCCATCGATTCAGGGCAGGTGGCGTCCGCATATCGTGAGCCAGTTGATCTCCATCGGAGATGTATTTGATGCCATGCGCAGCCGGCGCCCGTATCGCGAGGCAATGCCGCTGCCGGAAATCGTGGGGATTATGCGCTCATCAAGCGGGACGGTGTTCAACCCCATGCTGCTCGATTTTTTTCTATGCCTCATCAAGCGATGAACGTTCTCAGACAGGAAGCACCGCAGTCATTTTTTTTCAGGCTGCTATTTTTTTTGCAAAAGAGCGTATCTTTTGAAAAAAAGGTCGTTTTTTCAATTATTTACAGAAAATAAGCTACATTAAAAAAATCGGCGCCCCCTATTAGAGTAGCCACTCTATGAAAGCCCGGTATTTAAAAGCAATAATGTGCCTTCCTGCTATGGTTTTCATACTGTTGTGCTGCTCCTCTCAGGCATGCTGCCAGGAAACCGCGCAGGCTTTGTTCCAGAAAGCCGAAACACTCTACAAGGCTAAAAATTATGCTGAAGCTTTGCCTTTGTATCAAAAGGTGATTGCAGCCGACAGCGCTTATGCTCAGGCCTACCGGGGTGTCGTGCTCTGTTACGGCGCCATGGGCAATCCGCAGGGCGCGCTCAAATATATGGATTCGCTCTTTCTTGAGAAGCCCGACAGCGCCGAGGTGCATTATGGTATGGGCTGCGCCCTGTACGGTCAGCAGAAATACGATGACGCTGCAAAGTATTTCGACAAGGCCATAAAGATCAAGCCCGATCTTGCAGCGGCCTGGAACAACCGCGGCAGCATTTTTCACTTTATTGCCCGCGATTACGCAAAGGCCCGGCAGTATTACGAGAAGGCCATTGAAATCGGCACGCGCACGGGCAATGCTGCGGTTGTCAAGATCGCCCAGGAAAATATTGCAAACCTGCCGCGCGAGGAAGACCTGAAGCCTTTGACGCTCGAGGAGTTTTTAAACACGTTTATTGCGCGGGCCGACGAGAGCGATGCCGCGGGCGTGCGGTGGCTGGTGCTGGGGCAGAAGACAAACTGCGAGCCTGCCATGGACTGGCTCCTGGATCAGGCGCTGCAGGCCGCTGCGCAGGACGCCAAAGACCAGGAGAAAACCGTTGTTGCTCTGGCAACGCTGCTTGCAGCTGAATATGGCGGTTTACATAAAAATGAGGCGCTGAAAAAGAAACTCAAGGCTTATACGGCGCTCAGCGCCGAGCAGAAGAAAAAAACTTTTCAGGGCAACAGTTTGCTTGCACTGGGCGTTGAACAGGAGCAGCGGGGCGCCCTTGCTCAGGCCGAGCAGGACTACGGCCAGGCCCTTGCCTGCTTTCAGGCCCTGAACGACACGGGCAAGACGGGCCTTGCGCTTCTGTATCTCGGGGATGCGCAGCGTGGGCTGAAAAAGTATCCCGAGGCGCGCAGGGCCTATACCGATGCCGTGACTGCCTTCATGGAGGTAAAGGACGAGAAGCAGCGGGCCCTGGCCCTGACATCGCTCGGGTTCACCAGCGCTCTGCTCAAAGAGCATGCAGAGGCACTCGAGTTTTTTAACCGGGCGCTGAAGATTTATACAAGCCTCAAGGACGAGCAGTCAGCCGCGAAGGTTCGGGAGAATATCGCCCGGGTTGAAGAGAAGATGAAGGCTAAAAGCCAATAGGAAATAGCTGCTGGCAGGAGCTTGCTTTATTGGCCATTTGCCAGCAGGTGTTTAGTGTCTGAATGAAAACTCCTATTTGGGCTCTCGTGTCATTTCGACCCCTTCGACTTCGCTCAGGGCAGGCTCCGGAAGAAATCTTTGAAGCTGCTACAGATTTCTCAGTCGTCCGCCGAGGCGGACTTCTTCGAAATGACAGCTGGTGTAGTGGCAGAGGGTTTTTGTTCAGCCACGATTTACATTTAAAATTATGAGTTCAACAACCCCCCCCCAACCCCTCCTGACCAGGAGGGGCAAAAAAATTCCTCCCCTAGACAGGGGAGGCCAGGTGGGGTAGCTACAAATTCAAATGTGAAGGCCTACTGGTGCCTGCCGGCATACAAGCATTGAATCATTGGCAATTAGTAGAGAGGGAAAAGACACATGGAAGAGAAAAAAAATCAGCCGTGCCCAAACTGCGGTCAGTCTGTGTCCCGTGACTTTATCAAAATAAACGGGAGGCTTTACTGCGGCATGTGCCGGCCCCATGAAGACCGGACAGTCGAGACCGGCGCCGACGATGGCGCTGATAAGACGCAGGTGCTGCAGACCGGGGCTGAGCCTACTCAGCCCGATGCGGATGCCGACAGGACCATGGCCTTTGCCGATGATGGCAGGACTCTTCCCATCGGATCGCAGGAAGCCGACAAAACCATGGCGATCGGGGGTGATCAGGCAGACAAAACAATGGCCATCGGATCTGAAGATGCCGACAAAACCATGGCGATAGCCGGAGAAGATGGAGGCAAGACAGTTGCCATAGGCGCCGAGGCCGACAAAACCGTTGCTATAGGCGGGCAGCCCGGCGACAGGACGGCTACAGCCGATCAGACACAGGCGCCGGACAAGACGCAGGTCACCGGCACCGCAGCCGGCAGCCGCGCCCAGTCAAGCGCTCAGGCATCCCGGTCCCAGCGCACCGGCACCTGGGCCTCAACGCTCTTTACCATGAATAAGAGCCTGGCGGCTACCAGGGTCATCCGCAATGTGCTGAAGATATCCCCCGACGTTGATCTGGAGCATGCCTCAAAGATGTACTATACCCGTCACGGCAGGCAGATGAGCAAGGATGATGCCGCTACCATCCAGGACCTGATAGCCCGCTCAAATGCCGACAGCAAATATATTTACGACAAGGAACTTGGCCGCGGCGGCATGGGCGCTGTCTTCTCCACCGTGGATCAGGACGTGCGCCGTAAAGTGGCCATGAAGGTCATGCTCCCCAGTACCGCCACGAGCCCCGCCCATATCAAGCGCTTCCTTGAAGAGGCCCAGATTACGGGCCAGCTCGAGCACCCCAATATCGTTCCCGTGCACGAGGTGGGCATCAACGAAGAGTCCAATATTTATTTCACCATGAAGATGGTGCGGGGAGAGAACCTTGATGACGTCCTTGACAAAATAGCACAGGGCACAGCCGACTATCAGCAGAAATACAGCCTCGGGGTGCTGCTGCAGATTTTCATGAAGGTGTGCGACGCCATCGGCTATTCCCACGCGAAAGGCGTGCTGCACCGCGACCTGAAGCCGGAAAATCTTATGATCGGCGACTTCGGTGAAGTTCTGGTGATGGATTGGGGCCTTGCCAAAGTGCTGGGGCGCGAGGATATCAATACCGGAGCAGCGGGCGCGTCTGAGCAGTCAAGCGCCTATCACACCATGGAAGGGCAGGTGATGGGAACTCCTGCCTATATGTCGCCCGAGCAGGCGCTCGGGAAAATTTCCGAGCTTGATGAGCGGGCGGATATTTTTTCTCTGGGCGGCATACTGTATAAAATTCTCACCCACCAGGCACCCTATCGCGGCAAGAACGCCCGCGAGGCTCTGGAGAAGGCCCGCAAGCGCCAGCTTCAGTCGCCGGACCTGCGCGCGCCCGAGCGGAAAATTCCCGCCGAGCTCATCGCCATCTGCATGAAGGCCATGGCGCGCGAAAAGGATGAGCGCTATGGAAGCGCCGAGGAACTGAAAGACGATATTCAGCGCTATCTGGACGGCAAAAGTGTTTCGGCAAAAAAAGACAGCCTGCTTCTGGCCGCCAAGAAGTGGGTCATTCGCAACAAGGTTGCCTCCATGGGCATCGCAGGCGCCATTGTCTGCCTGATTGTCGGCAGCATGGGAGCCGCAGCCTATCAGCAGCAGCAGAAGCATGCAACCATAGCCGCACTGCTTACGCAGGGCGATCAGTTCAAGACCGAGGGTAAATTCGAGCAGGCCGAAGAAACGTTTTTCTCTGTTTTAGGGCTTGATCTGGCAAACACGCAGGCGCGGCAGGGCATAGCCGAGGTGAGCGGCAAGTCGCTGGCCCTTAAAAACAAGCGCCTGGCAGGAGAGAAAATTAAGGATGCCGAAAAGATAGCCGCCGCCGCCCCTGTGCTTGACAAAAAAATTGCCGACATCACCGATAAGGTTGAAAAAGACAAGGCTGGTCTGAAGGGATATGAAGGCTATGACAGGAAGAAACCCGTATGGGATGAAGAGCGAGCACTTCTTGCCGCCACTATCGACCGGCTCAAGACGGAAGGTAAGGTTATTTCGAAATACACCGAAATACTGAGCCTTGACGGCGAAAATAAAGAGGCGCGCGCTGCGCTTTCAAAAATCTATTATGAAAAATACCGGGATGCCGAAACGCTCAGACAGGGCGGCGATATGGCATATTACAAGGAATTGATTCTGGCATTTGACGACGGCGCGTATAAAGCGCTGCTTGATAAGCAAGGAACTCTGTCACTGTCCACGGCGCCCGCAGCTGAGGGCTATTTCATTTTCCGCTTTGTCGAAGGGCCTGATCGCAGGCTGGTGCCGGCGCCCTTCAGCCCGCAGGCTTTTTTTGCTGCACCGGCACAAGGGGATACGGAGCTTCGGGGCATTGATCCGCAGTTTAAGCTTGAGGCATCGGCATCGGTGCCAATCGGCAAGCTCATCGCCGGCAGGGATTTCAACCGCGTGCAGCAGATAGATAAGATTGGCATGCCCGCAGGCTCCTATATTGTCATTGTTCAGAAACCGGGCTATGTCGAGACGCGCATACCGGTGGTCGTCGACAGGGGCCAGGAGAAAAAGATTGAGGCTGTAAAACTTTTGAAAGACGATGACGTGCCCAAAGGGTTTGTCTATGTTCCAAAGGGCGAGTTTATTTCCGGCGGTGACCCTGAGGCGCCAAATTCGCCGAAGCGGTCGCTGCGCATGCTGCCCGGCTTTCTCATGTCTCTGCATGAGGTGACAGTCGGGGAGTATGTGAAGTTTTTGAATTTTCAGGAGTCGGTGCGGCCGGGTTCTGCCGAGAACTACCTGCCGCGCAAGTCGGTTGATTCCGGCTTTTACTGGCAGAAACTCGGCTCGCAGTATCAGCCCTCATTCGCGCTGGACTGGCCCGTGCTCGGCGTGGCACAGGTTGATGCGCGGCTGTACTGCAAGTGGCTGACCAAGGCAGGCGGTGACCGGTGGGAATTCCGCCTGCCCGAAGAGCTCGAATGGGAAAAGGCAAGCCGCGGCGTTGACGGAAGAATTTTTCCGTGGGGCAACTATTTCGACTTCAGCTTCTGCTCCATGGGCAAATCAAAGGATGGCAAGCGCGAAGGGCCTGACAAAGTCGGCGTTTTTCATCTGGATGCCTCGGTCTATGGCGCAGAGGATATGGCCGGCAATGTCAGCGAGTGGACCGCAAGCTTTCTCGGGAAAGATCAGGCTATTGCCCTCTACAAGGGATCGGGCTGGAGCAAAATCGAAGATAAATTCGCCCGGTGTGCCAGCCGCAATGGAGATATACCGGAGGCTGTGGATGACAGCCGTGGATTTAGAATTGCAATATCTATAAAAGAATGATAGGTTTTGAGTAATTTTAAACTTTTTCATGCAGCCGTTTGTTGCTCGTGAGCAGGTCTTTCCACGCATACGTGGCAAAGGGGGTTTATGATACATGTCCAGGCCGCGGGTCTGACTGATGTCGGCAAAAAGCGCGACGGCAATGAGGACGCCTATTTTATTGACGATGCCCGTCAGCTGTATGTGGTTGCCGACGGCATGGGCGGCCACCTTGCCGGTGAAGTTGCAAGCGGTCTTGTGGTCGAGACGCTCCAGAGTTTTTTCGGAAACGGTGATGCGGCTTGCATCACCATAGGCGATGATGCGCTTTCGGCTGATGCAAATCAGCTGGTACAGGGCATTCGCGAGGCCAATAAGGCCGTGCGCAGCCGTGCCCAGTCAAGCAGCGACTATCGCGGCATGGGCTCAACCCTTGCCGCTGTGTACTGCACCGACCGCACTGTGATCGCCGCCAATGTAGGCGACAGCCCTATCTATTTTGTGCATGGCGGCGCGATTGAGCTTATCTCGGTGATGCACACCGTGGGTACCGAGGTCGCTGCCACGCGGCCTGAACGGCTGCACATGATCGATGAAAAAATTCTGCACATGCTCACGCGTGCCATGGGAACTGCCGACGATGTTGTGCCCGACGTGTGCGAGATGCAGTGTTTCAAGGATGATGTTTTCGTGCTGTGCTCAGACGGCCTGAGCAACAAAGTCACGATGGATGAGATTGCGCGTGCCGTGACCGAAAGCACGCCGCAGGCTGCATGCTCCTGCCTTGTTGATTGCGCCAATGAGCGCGGCGGCGAGGATAATATAACCGTGGTTATTATCAAAATAGCAGGGGTCGATGCGCACCTGCATCCGCTCAAGCGCTTATGGATGGGCCTGCTTGAACAGCTAAAAAAATACTTTAGTACTAATTCATAGATAGGGAGGACTACCGCAATGCCAACCTTGACACTGCAATTCAAGGATACGAACCTGTCGGATTACCGGCTCGATAAGGGCAGCTCGCTCATTATCGGTCGCCGCGAAACCAGCACTGTCGTTATTGACAACCTGGCCGTGTCAGGAACCCATGCCAAGGTTGACATGCTGGAGGACGGCTGTCTGCTGACCGATCTGCAGAGCAAGAACGGCACATTTGTCAACGGCAAGCTGGTCACCTCCCACTGGCTGCGGCCAGGTGATGTAGTCATGATCGGCAAGCATACGCTGGTATTCAAGCTTGACAAGGGCGAGGAAACTCCCGCAGAGTCCCAGGCCGACATGGACAACAAGACCATGGTGCTTGACACCAACGATTACAAGGCCCTGGTCGATAAAGGCAGTGCCACGAAGCCGCCGTCTTCTACCGGTGCTGCTCCTCCTCCAAGGAAAGAGCCACTGGGCATTCTGTCTTTCCTCAAGGGTGGCGAAGGCGAGGTGTCGCTGATGAAGAAACTGGTAAAAATCGGCAAGGATGACTCAAACGACATTGTGGTGGGCGGATTTCTCATGGGGGGAACTGCGGCCACCATTAGCCGACGCCCCAATGGGTATGTGATCAGCTTTGTTGAAGGCATGACCAAGCCCAAGGTGAACGGCACCACGGTGAAGGATTCGGTTATTCTCAAGGAGTTTGATAAAATCGAAATCGGGTCAATCATGATGGAATTCATCTTAAAGGACTGATTGATCAGAGCTGTGATAAAGGCCATACAACGGCAGGGCATGCTATGTTTGTCCTGCCGTTTTTTTATGGGGGATTGTAGTTTTCGCGGGGAGCTGGATGTAGGTAAAGTCTGTATGGTAAACTTGCGAAGCGCGCTCACCATTTTTTCAAAATTTGTTGGACACACTTCGTGAGTCCACTCTACGGTCTGGATTCCGGCGTGCGCCGCAATGACGGAGATATAAACGGGGAGCCGTAGGTCGGTTTGAGGAACGAAACCCGACAATAAAATGAATAAATGATTTTTTGTAGGGGCGGGTTAGAAACCCGCCCCTACAAAACGTCAAGCTGGATTCCGGCATGCGCTGGAATGACGGAGATACAATCTTGAACGGAGGATTGCATGAGCGGTACAACTGAGAAGAAAATAATTTATTTTGACAGCCAGGGCGAGCACAACACAGATGCCGCGCTTGATACGGCGGTTGCCTATTGCCGTGCCGGCGGCCTGAGGAAAATCGTGCTTGCATCATCTAGCGGCGCGACGGCCCTGAAGCTGAAACAGAAAGCGGGCGCAGAGATCGAGGTCATCGCCGTCACCTATGGCGCGGGAAGCCGCTTTACCGACGAGGTGGAGCAGTTCAATAAGAACCGCGATGCGCTCATGAAAGCAGGCATTACCATTGTCCGCGGGGTGCATGCGCTGAGCGGTGTTGAGCGCACGTTTGAAAACAAATATAAAACCGGCTTTCTGCCGCTGAATCTGGTATCGGATACCCTGCGCCTGTTTTCACAGGGGATGAAGGTATGCGTTGAAGTTTCCATTATGGCGGCCGAGGCGGGCCATATTTCTCCACAGCAGGATGTGGTGGTGCTGGGCGGCAGCGGCGAGGGCGCAGATACGGCAGTGCTTATGAAGCCCGCCTATGCCGCAAGCCTGTTCAGCCTCAAAATCAAAGAAATCATTTGCATGCCGCGCGGTTGACAGATGGAAGGCTACGTTAAAAAAACTTTCCGCTCCATACAGGTTCTTGTCCGTCAGGATATTGCGGCTGCCTGCGCTGATGATGATCTCCTCGCATTCTGCCGGTCGCTTTTTGCAGAGCCGTCCGCTGAACGGCTTATAAAAAGGGGCAGCTATAAAACCATAGCACGCTCCGAGCTCGGTGCAAATCCCTGCATTGTCAAAACCTACAAAAACAAAGGCCTTTTGGGGATGCTGAAATCCGCCGCTGTTGCCTCGCGCGGCCGGCAGGAGTTCACCGCCGCAGCCTTCATTCACGGGCAGGGCATCGCAACGGCAGCGCCGCTCGTGCTGGCTGAAAAAAAGATCCTGGGCATGGTGCGGGAAAGCGCGGTTGCCCTTGAATTTATTGACGGCGCGCAGGAGCTGCGCGAGTTCTTTTTTTATGACCGCTCGATACTGCCAGGGGAGCGCTGGCGCGTGGCCGATCAGTTCGGGAGGCTAACGGCTGCCATTTTT
>CAYNVA010000220.1:0-4477 GCA_964400575.1 uncultured Thermodesulfobacteriota bacterium
CATATATAAGGCCAAACAGCAAACCGGGCGGTATGAACCCGTCATTATTGTTGAGTGTAATGCGGTATATCCCCTCTTGCTCCGGGTCGGGCGTCATTCTGGCAAGCTGAAGATAGGCATGCAGCTGCCCCGGGCTGAGCAGGCACTCGCGCTCCCGGGGCGGTCGCAGCTGTATTTCATAGCTGCGCGGGCCCCAGGGGCCGGCAGGTTTCTGCGCAGTCCAGCAGCGCTTCAGGATATAGCGCCCCAGCAGCGATTCACCAATGGCTATCAGCAGATTGCCCCTGAGCTGTACAGGGTCACCCGACAGCTGGCCGTTAATTTTGAGAAACCCGTCGTCTGGATCATAATACCCGAGAATATTGTCCCATTCCGTGCTCCTGTGCCAGCTGCCGGCAGGGACCAGCCGTGCGCCTTTGAAACAGGCGAGGTGTTCAGGCTTAATGTCCCGGTTGTCCCAGAGCAGATCACGCAGCATGCTGCGCAGGTGCGGGGGATGTACGACTTTTGATGCAAGCGCCCTCTGGACCGTTTCCCGGTAGGCACATAAAAAAGGTTTGCTGACGCGGCAGCTCCGGGGGGCAACATGTGCTTTCGGGCGGGCGGGCTTTTTTGTCTGCTGCAGCCCTTTGTGCTGCCAGCTGTACAGCATGGTGCGCACGGCAAGGGCAAATTTTTCCGGATCGTGCTGAATAGCCACAGTCCGGCGCAGCTGCTCAAGAGAAAAAAGCGTTGATTCCACAGGCTGCACACCCAAAGCCTGAACATGCCGGCGATCAAGATAGATGGGCCTTTTGCCTTCCAGGGCATAGTTCCTGATGATGCTTCCGGGAACATGCTCAAGGTTTGCGCTCAGGACAAAGTCGAACAGACCTGCTGCGCCGCCGGGAACATTTCTGTCATAGGCCTCGACGAGCTCCGATATGCGGTAGCCGCGCCGTTTGCCCGTATGCGTGATGTCGGTTTCCCCTTCTTCGATCCAGAAATTGGCGCCAAGGATTTTAAGCGCTCTGCGGTTTGCCCGGATTGCATCGGCAAGGCCGGGCACCTGCAGCACGGGAATGATGCTGGTATACAGGCTGCCGGGAGCAAGCACGATCAGGTCGGCGCTCTTCACCGCCCGGATGATGCGGCTGCTCAGGACGGGAGCTGCGCGGAATTCCGTGTAGACAGCCTCCACCGGAAACCCCCGGCGGGCAAGGGTGGATTTGCTCTGGCCCCGCACCTCAACCCCGTTTGCGTAACGGAAGACAAGCTCTCCGGGCGCAGCGGTTGCCGGATGCAGGCATCCGGGGGTTATTCCGATTGCGCGGGCAATGCGGTCAAGCCCCCTGCGGATTTCAGCTGTGCCGGCAGGGCGGTCGAAGCGTCCCCCGGTTTCCATCAGTATGGCCGCCGTGAGCAGCAGATTGCCCAGACTATGCCCGGCAGGCCTGATGGTCGGGCCCGGCCCTGCGGGGGTAAGATATTTTCCAAGACGCCGCAGCATTTCTTTAAGCGGTGCAGGACATATTTTTCTCAGCTCCGCAGGCGCCACCTGCAGCGGATCGGCAAGGGCCTTGAAGCCGCTCTGACGGGCAGGGAAACGGTGGTTGAATATCCGGTGGATCAGGCAGGTAACCCTGCTGCGCTGCTCTGCGCTGAGGGCGTATGCTTTTTCAAGATTTACGGGACGGATCATCGACAGGCAGGCTTTTCGCATATCGCCGATGCCGATCATGGGCAGCTGTTTCAAAAAAGCTCCGGTTGAACCGCCGTCATCGGTCGTGCAGACGACAACATCAAGACGGGGAAATATTTTTTTCAGCCCGACGCCTGGATTGTCCGGCCAACCTGCAAGCTGCGAGTTCCCGCCGATGACCGTCGAGAGGCCCGTGCCGCCGCCGAAGACAACGGCGCGCGCCGCGCTGAAGTCGCAGCCGTGCACGCGCTCTGCGCGCGCACGCACATCGGGGGGCAGCGCTGCAGCCGGATGCCTGCTGCTGAGCGCTGCCTCTATAAGATATTCTATCTGAAAATTAGCGCCGGACATGTGCTTGGCCATCTTTTCTTAAACAACAGTGCTGTCACCTGCAGGGGTTCGTTTTTTTCAGCACAGGGAACAAGGCAGCTGCGGCAATCAGCAGCACCAGGGCCATCACCTGCGAGGCAGGATATGCGTTGAACACGAGATCACCGCGCGACCCGCCCCTGAAAAGCTCTTCAAAAAGCCTGAAGCCGGAATAGAGCATGATCCATACAAGCGCCAGCTCGCCGTGAAATGTTTTGCGGTTTTTCAGCACCAGCAGGAGCGCAAGGGTAATGGCAGAGCCTGCTGCAGCATACAGCTGAACGGGGTGCAGGGGCACATTAAGCTCGGCAAGGCTGTGCGGGTTGGTGAACGTGACTGCCCAGGGAAGGCTGCAGGGCATGCCGTAGCAGCACCCGGCAAAAAAACAGCCGAGCCTGCCGAACAGAATGCCAACGGCAAGAGAGGGAGCAAACAGGTCAAGTGTCTGGCATGCCGGAAGCCGATATTTTTTTATCATGAAAACCGCAACCGCAAGGGCCATGATGAAGCCGCCATAGAAGGTAAGGCCGCCTTCCCATACCTTGAACGCGTCAAGCAGGCTTTCGCGAAAATATTCCGGATGCGTGATCACGTAAAAAAGCCGTGAGCCGATAATGGCCCCGAGGATTATGTAGAATGCCAGATCAAGCACTGTCTGCTGGTTGATGCCGACGCGTTTTGCCTCGCGCGAGGCAAGGGCAATGCCGATAAGAAACCCGACGGCAATCAGAAAGCCGTAGGTCTTTATGGAAAGGGGCCCGAGTTCTAAAAGAATTGGATGCATGTGATTTTGGATTTTGGATTGGGGATTTCGGATTCATTACCGCCGTCATGCCGCAATCAAAAAACCTGCTATCCTTTAAATGATTTTTTCAATTACATACTGAATTCTAATTTTGAATCAGAAAAATTTTCGGATTGATTTTGCAATCCAATATCCCAAATCCGAAATCGTTTCACCCCTTGTTTTTTTTTGATTTTTTTCGCAGCAGCAGCTCATCGATGAGAAGCAGCACGATACCTGTGGAAATCGCCATATCAGCCACATTGAAAGCCGGCCAGTGATACATGCCCTGCCACTGCGCGTCGATGAAATCCACAACTTCGCCGATGCGGAACCTGTCGATGATATTGCCGATGGCCCCTCCCAGTATGAGCGAGAGGCTGAAGGCCTGCAGCTTTTGCTCGCGCCTGACCTGCGAAATAAGGAAACCGAGCAAAAACACGGCAACAGCCGCAACGCCCACAAGCGACAGCGTTTTATACTGGGTGCCGAAGCCCTTTAAAAAGCCGAAAGCAACGCCTGAGTTGCGGATATGAATAATGTCGAGAAATCCCGGTATGACCTCTATGCGACCGTATAGCCCGAGCTTGGCGCAGATCAGATATTTGGTGTACTGGTCAAGGGCTATGACAGCCGCAGCGATAAGCGCTATTATGACAAATGGTTTTGTGTTTGACTGCATAAGTCTTTACTTCAATGCCGCAGCGCAGCGCGGGCATACATCGGGCTGGCCGCCGGTATAGTATTTCCAGCATCGCTGGCATTTTTCGCCTTCTGCCCGGCCAATGACAATACCTGTTGCCTCAACGCATTTCATGAGATCGGCCTCCGGGCTTTCCTGAAGCTTCAGCTCAAGACGGGAGACGATCAGGATGTCGGCAAGGCCGTCTTTATAGGGCTCGAGAAATGCATACAGCTGCCCCGGCAGCGACAGCGTCACTGCAGCCTCAAGGGCATTGCCGATTTCCTTACCCGCTCGCGCGGTCTCAAGCTGCTTGAGCACGCGGTCCCGAAGGGCAAGCAGCACATCCCACTTGGCTGCAAGCGCGCTGTTTTCATATTCCGGCTTCACCCCGGGAAATGCCGCCAGATGCACGCTTTTCTCATTGCTGCCGGGCATGAACTGCCATGCCTCATCAGAGGTGAATGAAAGAATGGGCGACAGCAGGGTCAGAAGTCCTTTGAGAATGATATGCAGCGTGGTCTGTGCGGTTCTGCGCAGAGGATCGTGGGCTGATGAGCAGTAGAGCCGGTCTTTGAGCACGTCGAGGTACACGGCGCTCATGTCGGTGATGCAGAAATTGGTAACGCTGTGGTAAATGGCGTGAAATTCATAGTCGCCGTAGGCCTTGGTGAGGCGCTTCACCAGCTCGGCAAAGCGGCAGAGCGCCCACTTGTCGATTTCTTCAAGCTTCCCATAGGGTGCGGCATCGCTGGCCGGGTCAAAGCCATTGAGGGTCCCCAGCATAAACCTGCAGGTATTGCGAATCTTTCTGTATGCTTCAGACAGGCGCTTGAGTATATCGGGAGAAATGCGCATGTCTTCCTGATAGTTTTCCGATGCCACCCACAGGCGCAAAACATCGGCGCCATACTGCTTGATGACCTCATCGGGGCTCACGACATTGCCCTTTGACTTTGCC
>CAYNVA010000221.1:0-4568 GCA_964400575.1 uncultured Thermodesulfobacteriota bacterium
GACCTTGCGCACAAAAGGAACTTGCCGAATGGCAAAACCGAAATGTGGTATGTGATTGATGCAGAGGAAAATTCGAAGCTGATAGCGGGTTTTAACCGAAAAATCACGCAAAAACAATACCTTGAGCATACAGAGGTGTGCGTGCACCGTCGGGGTTTCGAGCTGTACAGGGGAGAAGATTCTGATGTCGAACAGGGGGCTTTCGCCCACATGGTTGTTAGTACGCAAATTTTTCAATAATTTTTATTTACAGCACTTGCATAACTTTTGTGAAAACTGTATATATTGAAGAAAACTTTTAAGCAGTTTGCCAAATTATGAAAAAGAAAATAATTATTGCCGTTATCGGAATCGTTGTTTTAACTGGCTCCATCGCCGGTATCAAAGGCCTTCAAATCGGCAAAATGATGGGGATGAAAAGACCGGTCATGGTCGAGACGGTCACCGCCGCCGTGGTGCAGAAGCAGTCATGGGAGTCCTCCCTCACGTCCGTTGGATCGCTGGTTGCGGTTCAGGGGGTGATGGTGTCTGCGGAAATGGCCGGCAAGGTCGTTCAAATTGCATTCGAACCGGGCGTTATGGTTCAGGCTGGAGATCTGCTGGTGCAGCAGGACATCGCCGCCGAGTCGGCGCAGCTGCGCTCTGCAGAGGCCACGGTAGCGCTGACCAAACTCAATCTCGAACGCTCACGCAAACTGCTTGCGCAAAAAACCACACCCCAATCGGAAAATGATAATGCTGATGCCCAGTACAAGCAGGCTGTAGCCCAGGCCGACAATATTCGGGCCGTCATCGCAAAGAAAACCATCAGGGCGCCCTTTTCCGGCGTTCTGGGCATTCGCTTGATCAACCTTGGTCAAATTCTTACTGCCGGCGATGCCATCGTGTCGCTTCAGGCGCTTGACCCGGTTTTTGTAAATTTTTCCCTCCCCCAGCAGCAGCTGACAAAAATAAAAACCGGCCTGACTGTGCGCGTAAAGACTGATGCTCTTCCGGATAAATTTCTTGAGGGAGCCATTACGGCTGTCAATCCGCAGGTTGAGGCGGCAACACGCAATATAATGGTGCAGGGAACCATACAAAACCCCGAGCTGCTGCTGCGGCCCGGCATGTTTGTAACCGTAACCCTGGTGCTCCCGGAGCAGCTGGTGGTGCTTGCCATACCCGCAACCGGGGTTTTAAACGCGCCCTACAGCGATTCGGTTTTTATTGTGGAAAAGGCTCCGGATAACAGCACCGCCGCAGGCGGTACGGTGGTACGCCAGCAGTTTGTGCGCCTGGGCGTGCGGCAGGGCGATTTTGTTACCGTAAACGCCGGGCTTAAACAGGGTGACATGATTGTCAGCACAGGTGCCTTCAAGCTCCGCAACGGGCAGGCTGTTGCTGTTGATAATACGCTGGCTCCCAAATTTGAACTTGCGCCAACGCCGCAGGATAGATGAAGCCAGAAGTCAGAAGTCAGGAGCCAGAATTCAGAAGTCCGGATGCAGAAGAAAAATCAAGGGTCAAAGTTTATAATAACAGGTGCCGAAATACAGAAGCCGGGATTCCGAAGTCGCAATGCGTGCATTTAGAATTGTTTTGGTTTTATTCTGACTACTGGATTCTGACTACTGACTTCTATAATAAGAGTACACTTCCATGAAATTTACCGACCTGTTCATACGCCGCCCGGTCCTCGCTCTGGTTATTAATTTAATGATCATCATCGCGGGCCTGCAGGCTGTTCGCAGCCTCACCGTGCGCCAGTTTCCGCGCAGCGAAAACGCGTCTGTCACTGTCAGGACCGTATACATCGGGGCGAGCGCCGAGTTGGTGCGCGGCTTTATCACGACTCCTCTTGAGCGCGCTATTGCCGCTGCCGACGGCATCGATTATATGCAGTCTCAAAGCGCGCAGGGCTTTTCAAATATCAACGTCCGCCTGAAGCTCAACTACGATCCGATCAAAGCCCTTACCGAGATCAGCACCAAGGTGGACCAGGTGCGCCAGGATTTGCCGCCGGAGTCCGAAGTGCCCATCATCAATGTGGTATCTGCGGATAGCCAGTTTGCCGCGGCCTATTTGAGCTTCCAGTCCGATATTCTGGACCAGAACCAGATAACCGATTATCTCCTCCGCGTTGTGCAGCCCCGGCTTTCGGCCATAGAGGGCATGCAGCAGGCGAAGATTCTCGGGGACCGCACATTTGCCATGCGCATCTGGCTGCAGCCCGAGCGCATGGCCGCCTTTAATATAAGCCCCATGCAGGTGAGGCAGGTGCTGGCCACCAATAATTATCTTGCCGCGCTAGGTCAGACAAAAGGCTCGCTCATTCAGGTGAATCTCACGGCAAATACCGATCTGCACACGGTTGAGGAGTTTAAAAAATTGGTCGTTCGCGAGCAGGACGGCGCCATCGTGCGGCTGGAGGATATAGCCCAGATCGCCCTCGGGGCCCAGGACTATGACTCCGAAGTCAAAATGTCGGGCCAGACCGCCGTTTTCATGGAGTTGAGTACGCTTCCCAATGCCAATACCCTGGATGTCATAAAGCACGTCCGCAAAGAGATGGAAACAATCGAAAAGAATCTCCCGAGCGGCATGTCGGCCCGCATCGGCTATGACGCAACCGATTACATAAAAAACGCGATCAGCGAGGTGCTCACGACCCTTGTCGACACGCTGCTTATCGTCATGATCGTCATCTTTCTGTTTCTCGGATCCCTGCGTTCGGTGCTTATCCCGATTGTGGCCATTCCTCTATCGCTTATCGGGGCGGTTTTTTTAATGCAGGTATTCGGCTTTACGATCAACCTGCTCACGCTGCTGGCAATTGTGCTGTCGGTGGGGCTCGTGGTCGATGATGCCATTGTGGTTGTCGAGAATGTTGAGCGCCATCTGAGCGAAGGCCAGTCGCCGCTTGACGCGGCACTGCTGGGGGCCCGCGAGCTTGTGGGGCCCATTATTGCCATGACGGTTACGCTGGCCGCGGTGTATGCACCCATCGGCCTGCAGGGAGGTCTTACCGGCGCCCTTTTCAGGGAGTTCGCTTTTACCCTTGCAGGGGCTGTCATCATTTCGGGTGTTGTTGCCCTTACCCTATCGCCTGTGATGTGCGCCAAAATGCTGAAGCCGGGCTTGAGCGAGCATGGCCTTGCCGGCCGCATTGAGCGCGATTTCAAAACATTCAAGGCCTTCTACGGTCGCCTGCTCAACATAACCCTTGATGCACGCCCCGCAGTGTATCTTGTTTGGCTTGTGCTGGCCCTTGCCGCCATACCCATGTTCATAATGGCGCCGGCAGAGCTTGCTCCCCTGGAGGACGAGGGCGCCATTTTCTGCATTGTCGATGCTCCGGCAAATTCCTCCCTGGAACTAACAGCCCATTTTGCAAACGCGGCCGACAAAATTTTTCAGAGTATTCCTGAAAACGACTTTACCTTTCAGATTACATTCCCGACAGGCGGTTTCGGCGGCCTGATCACCAAGCCCTGGAACGAGCGAAAACGGACTACCGCGCAGATACTTGCCGACTTGAAGCAGAAACTGGCTGTTATCCCGGGCATCAGGCTTATGACGATCTCCCCTCCCCCTCTGCCCGGCGGCGGCGATTTTCCTGTGGAGTTTGTCATAACGTCGACGACCGAGCCTGCAGAGATCCTTGCCCTTGCCAAGCAGATCCAAACAAAAGCTATGCAGAGCGGCATGTTCGCCTTTCCCCCGCTTATCGACCTCAAAATTGATCAGCCCCAGTCCGAGCTTGTCATAGACCGCGACAAGGTCGCAGATCTGGGACTCAATCTCCAGCAGGTCGGCGCCGATGTTGCCTCAATGCTCGGAGGCAACTATGTGAACCGTTTCAATATTTCCGGGCGCAGCTATAAGGTCATCCCGCAGATCAAGCGCGCCGAGCGACTCAACCCGGACCAACTGCAAAATATTTACGTAACCGGGCCAAAGGGTCAGCTTGTGCCGCTCAGCACGGTTGCTGAAATTAAAAATACCACTATTGCCCGGTCGCTTAACCGGTTTCAGCAGCTCAACAGCGTGAAAATCAGCGGCGTTGCCATGCGTCCGCTTAATGAGGCGCTGAGCTTCCTGGAAGCTGAGGCTGCAAAAATTCTGCCCGCCGGCTACACGGTCGATTATACTGGCGAGTCGCGCCAGCTCAGAACCGAAGGGCAGAAATTCCTTCCGGCTTTCGGGCTTGCCATGGTGCTTATTTTTCTGGTGCTTGCCGCGCAGTTCAACAGCTTCCGCGATCCTCTCGTAATTCTTGCGGGCTCTGTGCCCCTTGCCATGTTCGGAGCCCTTATCTTCATGTTTTTGAAAATGCCCGGTCAGAACATGCCCTTCTGGACAAACGGCTGGACCACGACCCTGAATATTTATTCCCAGGTGGGTCTGGTAACGCTTATCGGGCTTGTTTCTAAAAATGGCATTCTCATCGTCGAGTTCGCCAATAAGCTTCAGGAGCAGGGGCGTTCCAAGCGCGCTGCCGTCATCGAGGCGGCACAGACCCGCATCCGCCCCATTCTCATGATCAGCGTTGCCACCATGGCCGGCCACTTTCCCCTGACGCTGGT
>CAYNVA010000222.1:0-4617 GCA_964400575.1 uncultured Thermodesulfobacteriota bacterium
TGCCGCATCTCTATAGTCAGTGTTACCGTTACATGCCCCCGCAGCAATGCGCCGTACTTCTTGATCCTGAAATCCTGAGCATGGTCTGCGACACAAGCGACACAATACTCGCAGTTTCATCCAACCTGGAGCAGCTGCTTGGCTACAGCAGGCAGGAGCTGATCAACGCATATAAGGGCAAGCTCTGGGCAGAGCGGCCGGACAAAGCCGACAACTCGCAGGTGAGCCGTGCGGGATATCTTATCTACGAGGTCAAGCAAAAGCATTTCCACGGCACGCATGAAGACGCCTTTATTACAAGCACCGGCAGTGTCATCTCCATACTGCAGCACCGCCTCGACCTGAAATTGCCCGACGGCTCAGGGGCAGGCTATCTCTATCTCATACTCAATATCCAGCTGTCGAAAGCCACCGACTTCACCCTTGCCCGGGTCATGAAGAACATCGAAACCGAACTGCTGAGCAAAACCAGCATCGAGCTCACCGCGGAAATGCGTCAGTACCTGCTGAAAGATTTGATCGGCACGCGGGAATACATAGAAAACGTACTGGCCAATTCCATCGACGGCATCCTGGTTACAAGCCCGGCGGGCCTCATCATCGGTTCCAACGCATCGTTCAAGCGGCTGGTGGGTTACACCGACAGCGCTCTTATCAACCAGCCCATCACCATGGTTGCGCCCAGCGTGGGCACCTACCCTCTTGCCACAGGCGGCATGGTAAACATCGACGAACAGTATTTTGTCGACATGGCTGCCATGATCGATAGCCTGTTCCGCAAGGGCGAAGTGTACGGCTTCCGCCAGTATTTTAAAAATAATGCCGCAAGCCTCATCCCCACAGAGGTAAACGTATCGCTGTTAAGAAACAAGCAGGGCGAAATAACGGGCTTTGTGCGCAACATCCATGACCTGTCTGAAAAGGAGCGCCTCCAGAAGGAGCTCATGGAAAAGGAAAAAAAAATAAGCCTTCTCCAGAAGGAGATCATGGAATATTACGGCCCGGAGAACATCGTGGGCAAAAGCCCTGCCATGCAGAACATCTTTCGCCTCATGACCAAGGTGGCCGAAACAGAAAGCACGGTGCTGCTGCAGGGAGAAAGCGGAACGGGTAAGGAACTTATCGCCCATGGACTCTACAATTTAAGCCCGCGAAAAGGCGGGCCATTCGTGGTGCTCAACTGCGGAGCAATTCCTCAAAACCTGCTTGAAAGCGAGCTTTTCGGTCATATCAAAGGCTCTTTTACCGGCGCCATACGAGACAAGAAGGGTCTTTTTGAAGAAGCCGACGGCGGCGTTATCTTTCTTGATGAGATCGGGGAGCTGCCGCTTGACATGCAGGTGAAGCTGCTGCGCACCATTCAGGAACGTGAAATCAGGCGCGTCGGCGAGAACCGCTCAATTAAAATAGACGTGCGCATTATAGCCGCAACGAACAAAGACCTGCTGGAAGAAACGCGGCGAAAGAATTTCCGTGAAGACCTTTATTACAGGATTAATGTTGTTACGATCAAGCTGCCGCCGCTGAGGGAAAGAAGCGAGGACATACCCCTGCTCATCGACTTTCTCATGCAGAAGAGCAGGCACGGCAGGCAGATCAAAATATCCCGGGATGCGATGAGGCTGCTGCTGGAATACAAGTATCCCGGCAATGTGCGCGAGCTGGAAAATATTATCGAGCGGGCCTTAATTCTGTGTGAGGGCAAGGCCATTCTGGCCGAAGACCTGCCCCCTGAAATCACCGAAAAAGCAACCGCTGCGAATAAACACACTGCGCACCATGAGGAAGGCCTGCGGCATGCCGTAGCGCTCAGCACAGACCTGGCGGAAAAGGAGCTGCTTGTGAAAGCGCTTCAGGCCACGAACAACAACCGCGCTCTGGCCGCGCACAAGCTCAAAATCGGCAGAACATCGCTCTACAGAAAAATAAAAAAATTTGGTCTGGAATGATCGCTGTTCAGCACGTTTGCCAGACCGGAACAATAAACTGTCATGTTAACAATCGGAAATCTATCACTGCAATCTCCCCTGGTGCTTGCCCCCCTTGCCGGGATCACCGACCTGCCGTTGCGCATGCTCAACCGCGGATTTGGATGCGAGCTTGCCTTCACCTCCATGATCAGCGCCCGCTCACTTGCCTGGAGGAACCTGAAAACCGAAAAGATGCTCCACACCGAACCGGCAGACCGGCCGCTTGGCGTTCAATTGCTTGGAGCTGATGCCGACATGCTGGCCCGGGCCGTCGATAAGCTTGCCGGCTACCCTCTGGATATAATCGACCTGAATGCAGCATGCCCCGTGCCCAAAGTTGTCCGCAAGGGCGAGGGCGCCTGCCTGATGAAGGAGCCGGAAAAGCTGCGCGAACTGCTCAAAGTGCTGGTCAGGCGCTCAGCCGTGCCCGTAACGGTCAAAATACGCGCAGGCTGGGACAGCGGCGCCCGCAATGCCCGCGACCTTGCACTGCATGCTCAGGACGCAGGTATCAGCGCCGTCTTCATTCATGGCAGGACCCGCGCGCAGGAATACCGCGGCAGGGTAAGCTATGATGCTATCCGGGAGGTAAAAAAAGCATTGTCAATCCCCGTCATCGGCAGTGGCGATGCATTGTCACCCGGGCTGATAAAAAAGATGTTTGATGAAACAGGATGCGATGGCGTGGCTATCGCGCGGGGGGCGCTCGGAAACCCGTGGCTTTTCCCGGAAACGCATGCCTTTTTAGCAGGAAAACCTGCGCCCGACCGGCCCGTACCAGCGGAGATAATTTCCGTTATGCGGCGCCATCTTGACCTGTGCTGCGCTTTTCATGGTCAGGAGCTCGGCACAAAACTCTTCCGCAAATTTTTTTCATGGTACTCGAAGGGATTTCTCAATATCAAGCCCCTGCGTATAAGGGCCTTTGCCGCCAGCTCTCCAGGCGAGATGATGGGAATAATTGATGACATGCTCTGCCTGGGCATGGAGCACGGGGCGCCGGTATATGACTCCCATGAAGCCGGTGTGGTTGCGCACGAGCAGAAAAATCAGAACGGAGCCAAAAATCCAGGCCTTTGAAGGCTCCGATGCTTTTCGCTCCGTTCAGGGTAAAAAAATCACTGTGAATCTTTTGAAAAATCGCCGGAGCCGAAATGTTCGGCCTGCGACTGGACGCCTATAATGTGAATCTGTTTTATCCCGTCCTTGCGCGAAATACCTAAAATTGACTCATCGTTGATAGCAATGAATTGCTCATTGGCTTCTTCAAAATACTTCAGTTCGGTCTCGCCTTCCTTGACGAAATAACTGCTCACCTTCACGTCATAGTCATCCGGAATATTCTGAAGATGGTCTTTCAATTCTTTCAGCTTCATAACCACTCCTGTAAATATTAAAAGTTGGGTTATCCTTATATGAGGTGTCCTCATATTGTCAATCAAAATACACCTCAGCACAGCATCGCTGTCAGAGCCCTATTATCGTCAAAGCTTTGACTCATGGTGTATGCCGGTTGCGCAAATTCCCCCGCATAATAGAAGGCGCATAGGCTTCAAGGAGTTTACTTGTTTCTTCCAGACAAACAGGTACTGATACGCTTCCGCTGTTTTTTTTCATGCTGACTCCTGAATTCTGAATTCCAACTTCTGAATTCTGACTTCTATCTTATTTAGTGTCTAACGAAAACCCTAAACCATGGATTTGTTGGGTTCGCCCTTAGGCGCGTTTTTCTTCGCAAGCATCTTTTTTTCGCGTAGGTTGGGTTGAGGTACGAAACCCAACGGTTTCTTTCGGGCTTAACCCAACCTACGAAAAATGACTTTTCGTTCAGCCACTATTTATGCCCCACAGATTTCGGCCAGGAGGCTAAATTTACTGCCTCAGACGCCTGAAGACGACAACAGCAAGACCTGCAAGCATGAAGAGCATGGGGGCCATAACCACTGCTGACCAGAAAAATATGCGGGCCTGGCCGTCTGTCATGCGGATGGGCGGCGGCGCAGATGCAGGCGGCTTTGCAACGGAGGGCTGCGGCAGCAGACCCTGATCTGTCAGCCATGCAACAATATTTTTCGCAAAACCGCCATTGCCGAGCAGATCAATAGAGTCGTCGGTCATGAAGCTGTCGCTGCCGAGCACGATCATGCGGCCGGCGCTGCCGCCTTTTCTGCTGTCGGATCTTTCTACACTGACGCCCATCGCAACCGGACCGTAGGCATCAACGCCGCTTGCAAAGGTGGCTGTGCCGTTGCAGGCGCTTGCAATGTCGGCCTCGGCCCATGTTGCGCGGCCCGAAGAGCAGATGATGGAGACTTTGTACCCGATCTGAAAATTTGTTCCAACCTGCACTGAGCGGGCGCGATTAAACACTGCAGGCATTTCGCAGCGCGCAGCTGCAGGATGCTCCTTATTGAAAAAAACAAGGGGGTTCAGCTCTCCGAGCCCTGCCCCGCCATGCTGCCGGTCGATAATAAGATCAGTGCCCAGATCGATATTATATTTTTTCAAAAACCCGGCAATATTCGGCGATGCGGCACTGTTGAGCATCATGAGCACATTTCCGCCCTGCTCGAAAAAAACCCCTATCTTTTCAAGCGTGCCAGAAGGAAGATCGCCCTGGATATCCCGAACCATCAGAAGCGCAGCG
>CAYNVA010000223.1:0-6485 GCA_964400575.1 uncultured Thermodesulfobacteriota bacterium
ACCTCAAGCTCTGAAGCGTCAAGCCCTTGCGTCGCACAAGGCGCAATATCAAAGCACCGCGCCTGAATCTTTCGGGCCGCGCACTTCTTGACGATCTCTCTGCCAACATGGCCATTACATCCGGCTATGAGAATCATACTGTCCTTTCATATTTTGGATTCTGGATTGCAGATTTTGGATTTAATTTTAAACCTTCTACTCCTTCTTGTTTACCTGCAATGCATCATTGACCGACACTTCTCTGAAGCGCTCAAATTTTACCGCAAGCTCAGGCCGGTCCTTTTTGATCTGCTCAAAATGGTTCAGCAGCGCAGTGCGCACGGTAATGGGGTCTGAAAACTCATTGACAAACCCCCTGATGTCATCGCCCTGCGTGAGCCTGAACAGATAATCGATATCATCATCCTTGAGCACATGCAGCCCGAATCCCTGGGTTGCCCGCTGAATTTCTTCAGGTTCATTGTACTCAAAGCTTGCACCCCAGGAAGCGGCATACTCCTGAAGGCCGGTGCCGGTTGCACAATGCTGTATAATGGCATTGCCAGCCTGATAGCCGTACATCACGGCGCCCTGCACATAGGTTTCAATAAATGCCGCAGCATCGCCGACGGCAACCACCGAGCCCTCAACAGGATTGATCAGGGGCGTATAAAAATTGAGGGTTGCGGCCCGCACATCAACAATTTTCATATTTCTAAACCATGAGGCAAACCGCCCCCTGGTCGTAAACTCCGTCAGTTCATCCTCCGGTACAAAACCGGGTAGATTCGGCACTATGGGAATGCCGATAGTCAGCTCATACACCGGCGGGTCTGTCCTGTTTTCATGCGGCTTCGGACACATGTACAGCTGACCCCTGCGGCCGCGGGTATGGCCCGTGCCGACAAAGGTTACCCAGGAATTCGGATACGGGCAGTCAACCTGTTCCATGTGAAAGGAGGCAACGCGGAAGCGGGCAAAAAATTTCCGCCTCGTTTCATTCAGCCCGAGGCTCTGAACGAGTTTGGAATTTACCCCGTCAGCTGCAACCGCGACCCTGCCCCTGACTGTAAAAGGCCCCTTGCTGGTGCGCAGGGTCACCCGTACCCCGGATTTCAGATTTTCAACGGCCATGCCCTGCGTCTCTGTCAGCATGTCAACATTTTTCAGCGCCTTGATATCTGACAACAAATCATTCAGCAGCACTTCCTTTTCATAGGATATGGCGACATAGCCCTCGGGGCTTTTCCCGTTTATCTTGATTTTCTCGCCGCCGGGCGAGATTTTGAAGCTGTTTTTCAGAGGGATGACGGCTCCTGAATAAGGAACTGAAAAGCCGTTACTGGCAAAGCATATCCTGCCCCCTTCATAGGTCACCGCCTCCTTATGGGTATCCGGCTCTATGATCAGGTTGCAGCAGCACGACCTGAACACCCGGGTGATGTCTTTTTTTACGTCGGCAAGCAGAACAGAAAGCCCGCGGGCTGCAACTGTGCGTGCAACCATAAGACCTGCAGGGCCTGCGCCGACAATAACCACATCATACTGTTTCATCATGCAAACCTACCCTGTGTGGATGGAGTTCCTGTTTTCAGTAAAAATAATCATGTGCGGAAACCTGCAGCTTACCCCCGGGGCGCCCATGCCGCATATCATGACGCAGGTCCTGCATTCGGTGCATTGAAACTGATCGATAACGGCTTTGTTATCAAAAAAATATATTGCCGCCCGGGGGCAGTTATTGACGCATCCGCCGCATCCCACGCACTTCTCTTTATTAATCTGCATACGAGGTTCTTCCTTTATTACTGCGCACAGCTGTTAAAATCCGAATGATGCAAAATCAGCGGCGCACGGATACCGCACCGTGCGCGCATGCCCTTTTAATGTCCGCCCATCATTTTCTTCAGTTCTTCTGGCGTCACCACATCGGGCCGGCTTGCATAGCCCGGATTGGAAAGATTACTCGGGTCAAACTCGCGCTTAAGCCCCTTGACTATCAGGTGGACATCGCCCATCATGGGGCCGAAGAAGTCATAAGCTGGCCCGATCATGTGAATGGCCGCTGCGGCGGACTTGCGCTCGAACATGCTTTTGGTTACCTTGCCGATGATTTCGATCGCCTGGTTGCACTGGTCCACCGCCTGCTCGGGGAACACGTCCGTGGTGTGCAGGCACCAGTAGCCATACTCCTGCGGGCTGATCCAGCCGCCGTTCGAGCTCAGGGGCTGCACGAAATCCTTGCCGAGCCCCTCATTTTTCAGAAGGTCGCGGCCGACCCTGTTTGACTCCAGTATTTCATAGACGATCTGATCGATGGAATCCACATTGGACGAGCCGATGCTGAAGCAGTCCGATGCGCGCGACAGGCGCTGTGCATTGCCGAAGCGTATCCACTCATTGGCCGCCCGCTTGATCCAGACCTGGTATGCCGGCTCATCCTCCTTCACGAATATACCGCCGACCTTCTTGACGATATCGTGCAGAACCCGGTCTTCATAGGCAAGCTGCTCGGGCGAGGTCTTGCCCTGCAAGGCCACGACGCAATATCCGCACGGGAAGACGTCATTTTTCATATTGTCAAACAGGTCCTGCTTGGTGACGGAGGAATAGGTGTAGAGGAACTGCTGGGCCAGGTGGGTTGCGACCTCGGCGATCTCGGCTTTGCCCATTTCATAGAACAGCTCTGCTGATTTGCGGAGCTCCTCTTCCTCCTGCTCGGGGTACTTGAAAGGGAATTTGATCATGTACCACTTCCAGTTCTCCCCGAGGGAGCTTGAGAACTTCATATTGGCATTGCCCTCTGTCGGGAATACCGCAGGCCCTGCATACGGCCAGAGCTTGCAGGAGATTTTTGTCACCATGCCCATGCCGCCGGCATGGCCGAACATGCCCGAGCGCAGAAACCCGCGCAGGTCGGGGCCGGGCCCGTCATTCCAGAAGCTGCCAGCTCCCGGGCATGCCATGGAGCCGCTGCGCACCACCTCGCCGTCCGGCAGCACAAGCTCAAAGCCGAGCAGATTCTGAGCACCGATGCCCGTAATCCAGCTGTTGCCGTAGGCGCCGTGCCATGAATAATTGGCAAGGCAGGACACCTGGCTGCCGGCAAGCGGGGTCGGCGTGTAAAGGCCGTACTTCATGGCTTCGGCCTGCAGCCCCACAAAGCTGACATAGGGCTCGATGACGGCATACATGTCCTTTTCATTCACCTCGATAATCCGGTCCATCCGCTTGGGGTCTATGACGATGGTGCCCGCCAGGGTGGGAAAAGCACTGAAGGTAAAGCCCGTGCCCCGGGGCACGAAGGGGAATTTGTACCGGTTGGCTACCTGCAGGATACGCTGCACCTCCTGCGTTGAGCCGGGCATGACAACGCATGCCGGCCGCATGTTCAGGCCGCACTTTTCACGCTGCATCACGCCTGAGGGCAGCCACTGCACGCGGGAATACGCCTGGCAGATTGCCGGGTCATTTGAAACATTTTCACTGCCAACAATATCCTGCAATGCCTTGTATGCAATTTCGGTAAACGCCATAAGAGCCTCCTGTAAATGTGTGCGCGGCCCAAGGCCGCCTTGGTTCAAAATTAAAGAGCCTGTGCCGCTATATTCAGGATATCCTCAACGCGCAGCCGGGACCCGCTGGCATCGATGCCGTCGCTCAAATTCGCCTCGCACCAGGGGCAGGAGGTAACAATGGCGCCCGCACCCGTTGCCTCGGCCTCCTCGACGCGCTCTTTTGCCGTGGCAAGCGCAAAATCAGGGTATGCAGACTTTGCCCCGCCCCCGCTGCCGCAGCACCATGAGTATTCCTTTATGCGCTCCATTTCCACGAGCCGAACCCCAGGAATCGCTTTCAGTATGGTACGCGGCGCTTCATAGATGCCGTTCACGCCCCGGTTCATCTCCCGCGGCGGCTCGGTAAGGCCGAATTTGACCCGCTTGCCTTCCCAGTGCTTATACGGCTCGCCGCGCCTGCCCAGGTGACACGGGTCATGCCACGTAACGGTCATGTCGACAGGCTTGGTGAACTTGAGCTTTCCCGCCTGCAGAAGCTCGGCGATGAACTGCGTGGAGTGCTTCACTTTGTAGGGCAGTTTTGCTGTGTCGATTTTCTGGAGCCGGGCGTACTTTTCTGAAAATGCCATAAAGCAGCCCGGGCAGTTGGTGACAATGGTTTTCGCGCCCGTTGCCTTGAACATATCGAGATTTTTCTTTGCAATTTCCTCAAAGCTTTTCTTGTCGCCCACATTGTCGGCAATGCCGCCGCAGCAGATCTCCTTTGCCCCGAGAATGCCGAAATCAACACCAGCGGCCTTGAGTATTTTTGCGGTATGTATAGGCACTGTTTCCATGCCCGGCTTATAGGCATAGGTGCAGCCGACATAATACAGCACGTCTGCCGTCTCGCCCGTTTTGCTCAGGTCTTTTATAGCGAGTTTTTTTGCCCAGTTGGCCCGCCGCGTGCGCGGCTGCTTCCAGACATTGTCATAATTCATGATGCTCTGAATGAATTCCTTATGGGCCGGGAGCGGGCCATAGCCCTTTTCACAGGCCTCTTCCCGCAGTGCGTCCAGCACGCCGATAATGTCAAGGTCCATGACGCGCTTGCAGCTCACGTCGCAGGCTGCGCAGACCGGACAGCGGTAAATAATCTCCAGCAGTTTCTCCCTGCTTCCTTCCCAGGTGAGCTCGCCATTCAAAAGCGCTGTGGCAATGTCATTTTTGCCCTGCGCTGCATAGGAGTCGAACTGCCCGTACACAACCGACGGGCAGTTTCTTGCAAACCTGTGGCTTTTTACTTCCCACAGGTGGGACCATTTACAGGTCGAGCACCGCTGGCAGTGCGTTGCATCATATTCTATTTTTTCAAGAGCCATAGCATTCCTTTCTCAATTGTGGATGTGCGGCCTCTACAGCCTACATTCCGAGTTTGCCCGGGTTGAGTACGTTGTTGGGGTCAAGCGTATGCTTGATCCGCTGCAGGGTCTTCTGCAGATTACCGGTTCGGCCGTAGACCAGCTCGGTCCAGGGCCCGTACACGCGGTAGAAAAACGCGCCCTTGTCAACAAGCTGGCAGCTGGCCGCGGCATGCACTGCTTCGGCGCGTGCCTTATCAGCCGGATCATCGGGGCAGAACGGGAAGCCCGCCTCCATATAAAAGGCCCTGCCATTCTGCTTGGGCTGCAGATACAGGCCCATGTCTGAAAGAGGGTAGCCGGTTGCAGCAGCAGAGCTCTGCAGCTCGCGCAGGAATTCGGGCGCCCGCTGCAGCTGGGTGAGGAAAAACACTTCCCGCGAAGCGCCCTTGCCGAGCCACTTCCAGTACTGAGCGCCATCAGCCGAGGGCCCGGCAAGTATTGCCTGAAGGCTTGCAGCCGCGTCCTGCGCATGGGGCAGTGTTTCCATGGGCTGCAGCTGGAATATGCGGCTGGCATCCTGTATGGCTTTTTCAAGATAGGCCATTTTTTCCTCCGGCCGGTGCTCGCCTGCCGCAAGATTCAGGATTATGGTATAGGGAGGCAAAGCGGCCTGCAGCTTTTCAATATCCTCCGGGGCCTTTGCAAGCAGCAGCGCGAGGTACCGGCTGTTGAGTAGCAGGCACTCATCGCCGATGAGCTTTCGCAGCAGGTGATACCAGGGTTCCACAGCGTCCTGCAGATTTTTAAAGCCGAAAAAGACGAGCTTCTGCAGCCTGGGCTTTATGGCGATTTTCACATTCATAGCCGTTATGATGCCGTAGGTGCCGAGGCTTCCCGGCAGCAGTCTGAACCAGTCAAGGCCCGGGCCCATGAAGTTGCACAAATCAGTATGCGACGCCGCCTGCACCTTTTCAGCCGGTTCCTGCGATACGGCCATGGATCCGGTGTGAAAGAACCCGCCTGTCGGCAGCACAAGCTCCATGGTCATAATCGTCTCGTCCAGATGGTGCTTGGGCGTCAGCTTGGGCTCGCGCTCAAGGCAGCTGGTGATCACCGACTTGTCCGGGTGGGGCGCCAGAGGCAGGAGCGCGGTCATGCCCCTGCCGGCAAGCTCGGCCTGCAGCTCGCCATAGGTAACGCCGGGCTCGAACAGTGCCCAGCGGTTCTTGGCGTCAACGCTCAGAATTTTTTTCATGCCGCTCATATCAATAATAATGCCGCCCTGCTCCGGAATTGAACCGCCGTAAAAGCCGGTAACAGAGCTGCGGGGCACAACCGGCACCCTGCACTCATTGGCAAGCATGACAAGGGCCTGCACCTGCTCACGCGTTGAAACCTGCGCCACCACATCGGGCCGGCAGGTCCGGCTGCAACCTGTGTTGGCGGCATATCTATCAACAAGATCGCCTTCGGTGAACACCCGCGCGCTCCCGACAATATCCGCAACTTTTCCCGCAATATCTTTTACCGTACCCGCTGCTTCTGCCATACATGCCTCCCTGTCATCTTAATTTCAGTTTTGTGCGCTGTTTCATACTGCGCACAATAATCAAACCCTGTTGCAAAAATTTAAATCTCAAAGTTA
>CAYNVA010000224.1:0-2592 GCA_964400575.1 uncultured Thermodesulfobacteriota bacterium
CTGGTCACTCATGATACTAACCTTGAATTATATGCTGGGAAGTTCCTGTCAGCAGAATTCCAACAGCATTAGCACGCACCCTGCTTAAAGTCAAGAACCCTTTGAAAATCCTTGTTTTAAAGGGAAGAACCCTTCAATGCTGCGCTTGCATACAGGCTCAAAAAGCAAATACCCTTACGGTTTGCCGGCGTAAAGGGTTTTGGAATTCACATCTGGGGAAAAACTTTTTGCTGTAGGTTTAAGTTCGCCATGGCGTGCTAAACTCTACAAAAAACACTTGTCGTTCAGAGATTAATTACGGATACTGCAAACTCAAGAAATAACTCCTGTAAAGGCCTCTATGATACCCCGAAAGCTTCTTGACAGTGCCCGAACCCCTGATAAAAGCGGCGAACTCCAGCTTTATCAGCGGGGTGATGATTTTTTCATCTCTTTTGATGGAAAGGAGCTTATGAACAGCCGCATGCACGGCTCTGAGGCAGTGTTGGCAGAGCTTGCCTGCAGGCCCATCGCCAGTCGCGCCAAAGCCCGGGTGCTTGTCGGGGGGCTGGGCATGGGGTACACGCTGGCCGCAGCCCTGTCAGCTCTGCAGGACGACGCCAGAGTAATCGTTGCCGAACTGGTGCCGGCGGTGGTGCAGTGGAACCGGGGCGTGCTGGGAGGCCTGGCTGGCCATCCGCTGAACGACAGCCGGGTTGCGGTGCAGGAACAGGATGTCTGTATCTTGCTGAGAAACGAGCAGGGGGGCTTTGATGCCGTTATGCTTGATGTTGACAACAGCCCCGACAGCATGACGCAAAAAAGCAATGACTGGCTGTACAGTGACGCAGGCTTATCGGTTATCTATATGGCCTTGAGACCCAAAGGGGTTTTGACCGTGTGGTCAGCTGCCCCCGATAACGCCTTTACCCTGCGGCTCTGCACTGCAGGCTTCATAGTTCAAAAAAAAACCGTCAGTGCACGTGGCAGTGGCAAGGGAGGGCGGCACACCATCTGGGTCGCAATCCGCCCGTGTTAAAATTGCCATGCTGAGATTCATGCAGCGCCCGGGAAGAGTATGCCACAAAAGCACGGCGTGATGCAGCGAGAATGAAAAAAGAGGTTAAAAGGCGATCGGCTTAATAGTTGTAATTCAGCATGAAGAATACGCGCTGATCAGCCCTGATGCCCGAGTGCAGGTCAGCTGTCATATCAGATACGGAACTGCGCAACCGCTGCCCCATAAGAGAAAGCTGCGTGCTGTCGGTCAGACGCTGTGAGTAGGTAAAGGACATATCAAGCAGGTTGGAATCGTAGCTGCGGGATGAAGACCGCACAGCAGCATTGCTCAGCGAAGCGTATTTCAGCCCTGTCGACAGCGACCAGCCCATATCTGCAAGCGAACCGAGGTTCATATCCACACCAATGGAACGGGTCGGCATTTCGAACTCGTCGAGCTCGGGCCCGTGATTGTAATATATGAATGAAGGCGTAATACTCATCCACTGAAACGGTTTAATGTCGCTTGCTATGCGGATTCCCTGGCTGTAGCTATAGGTTGAATATGAGCCGTACGGATCATACACCGAAAGGGGCACCTCTGAATCGTCGCCGGAGAGGTCGAAATCCTCACGAAAGGACCCGAGGTGAAGGTTGCAGTATTTTCCGAAAATCGGCCGCACATAATCAAGCTCGACTGACTGGGGCTTTTTTCCCGGGCTGCTTTTCACCGCAACGCGGTCAGCGGCAAAGGAGCGCTTTTCTTTTGAGGAGTAGCGGACATGCATGCCGGACGCAGCCTCGTCGTCCTCTGCCTGCTCATCCTCACTATCGGAAAACCCATCAAAAGCTCCGGGCTTCAACCCATCCTTGTTTTCCAGCCGTTTTGCCGATACTAGGCGGTTGCGCCAGTGCTCTTCGTCAATGCTTGATATGACGATGCCGCTGTTTGACTGGGCATGGATGAATTGGCCGTCGTCAAGATAAATCCCCACATGATTGATTCTCTTCTTTTTGGCCGTTGAAGCAAAAAAAACGAGGTCGCCTGTTTTAAGAGCATTTTCATTGAGCTTTGCAAACATGGGAAGCTGGAACTGCGACTGTGCATTATGAGGCAGGTCAACACCAAAAAGTTTCCGGTACATGCTGCGGGCAAACCCGGAGCAGTCAAACCCGTCGCCGCCTGTGCCGCCCCGTTTATACCGGGTGCCGAGATACCTTTCAAGCTCGCTTCTGAGCTGACGGTCATCAGCTGAGCTGATTAAAGAAGCGGCTGTGCCCGATTTTTTGTTTGCAGCAACGATTTGCGGGGATAACGCAGGAAGTTCGGCATTTCCAATCCTGACGGATTTTTTTGTATTATACTTAGTGGCTGCAGCAGGTTTTTTAATGGTGGATTTCTTCGCAACGGTGGTTTTCTGGCGAGCTTCCGCGCCTGAAGCCGTAAAGGCGACAAAAGCAAGCAGCAGCATAAAGACCGGCAACTTCATGCACCGGACAGACTGCCATGCTGAAATCCTGAAGCACGTTCTTCCTGTATGCACTAACACTCCCGTTTCTCTTGATTAAGTCTTGCTGAATGTACAGCCCCTGAGGCACAACCCCAACCAATGG
>CAYNVA010000225.1:0-2894 GCA_964400575.1 uncultured Thermodesulfobacteriota bacterium
AGCGCCATGATCTTACTCTTTTAACTAAGGAGCTGGCCTTCGCCCTTGCGGGGCGCGGCAATAAGGGCCAGTAGTCGCTGCAGGCCGTAGGCCACGCAAAAATCGAGCGGATACGGCAGTGCCGCCATCCGCTGCCGCTGTTTTTTCCCGATATACCGCTGCAAGTCTTCCGCTGTCATGCGGGCAAATTCCGCTTCAAAAAGGTTCCGCAAGAAAGAATTTTCAAAGGACACGATAGTATCGTCATGCCGTCCGGTCAGTGCCTGCTCAAAACCGGCCAGAGCATAGGCAAGGCGCACATCCCCCGTTGCCCGGTAGTGAACCAGGACATCCCTGAACAGCTTCCATTGCAGCACTTCCCGCTTAGCGTAAATACGGCCCGGCTGAACACATTTCTGGCCGCGGTGCAAGCCGAAATGGAAGGCCTGAAACGGGCCGGGATTTTTACAGTGAATCGCGGCAGGAGTTAATTCCGGATCATTGAGCTGACGTTTGGTAACTGACGCCGGGTCCACATTGTGATCCACAAACAGCTCCTCCCCGCGATAGAGCCACCTTATGGTATTGCGGAAAATATTGAGCCCCCATATCAGCCGGTTACTATAGAAGTCGTGTACCTGCAGGCACAGCCAGTTCAGCAGCGGGTCCGCCTCAAACCTGCTGACAATTTTTTCAAACAGGTAGCGGTTCTCAATGACCATGTCCGCATCGACTTTAATCATGATATCAAACTCAGCAGCGCGCTGCTCAAACGTCCGGTAGAGCGTGTCGTGAGCTTCTTTATTGGGAAGGCCCTGAATAACAACATGCTCCACGTTGCAATAGGTCTGATTTTTTATTGAGGCACAGCATTCCTCAAACTCGTTTTCAATGGTGTACAGGGTGCCGACAAGAATGCGCATATTATTATATACCCCGTATGCCGGCTGGCAGCCGGTTTATCAGGGGCGTCACGTTATTGTAAAGTTTCCGTTTATCAGCTTTACGCTGCGGCCCGCATCTTTTCACTCATGCTACTGTTAATAAACTCAAGTATTTTTCCTGCCCGGCGCTCCCAGGTATAGCTGTTAACGTCCTCACGGGCTTTTTTGCTGATCTTCCGGGCAAATGCCGGGTCCTGCACAATGCGCTGAATAGCCTTTGCCAGCGCTGCCGGATTATCAGGCTCTGTCAGTATTGCGTTGACTCCGTCGAAGAGCACCTCCATAACCGTGGGAAGCCGTGTCGCGACAATCGGCTTTTCTGCGGCCATGTACTCAAACATTTTAAGCGGCGACATGTTGAATGCGTAGTGCGCTGTCCAGGGAAACGGCATGGCAGCAAGGTCAAATGCAGCAATATATGACGGCACGTCTCCCGCCGGCACCAGGTCATGAAATTTAAAGCGCTCCCTGTTCAGCCCCAGCCCGTCGATCAAGTCAAGATATGCGGCAACAGCATTCATGGGCCCGCCGATACAGGCCAGATAGACCGGCACCGGCGAATCGGCAACCTGCTGCACGGCTTCAATCAATTCCCGCAAGCCTTTTTCCTGGTCCATGGTCACAAAGCGCCCGACATACCCGATGAGAAATGCCTTAGGCGGTATTTCAAGCTGCGCCCGCACATCCGGCACCCTTTGTTTATTGCTCTCAAACAGCTCCAGGTCAACGGCGCTGTGCGCAACCAGAATCTTTGCAGCAGGCAGCCCCCTTTGCAAAAACCTGTTTTTCAACTGTTCGGTAAGGACGATGACTCCATTGGTCTGTTGAAAAAATAAAAACTGCAGCCATACCAGAGACTGAGGAAAGTCGTGGGCTTCATAAAAAACAGGAATATGCAAGATTGCTGTCAGCGCCCCCAGTACCATAAGCGAAAATTTGTCACGGCAGTAGATGACATCGATCGACTTTCTCCGGAAGATGATAAAATAGACTGCTGCCGCCAGATAACAAACAAGACCCGCGTAAAATTGCAGGCGTGCCAGCCTTTCCCCCAGGAACGGGAGCTCAAAACAGAAGAGCTGTTTCATGGCAAACGGAACCCGCACCCCGTAATAGGCAAATACGTCGTGTATATCCTGCGTCCATGCTGAGTTATCCCTCTTCTGATAGAGCAGCGTCACATCAGCTTCCTGCCGGGCAAATGCCTCACACATTTTAACAATCTGGCAGGCATGGGCCTTTTCACTGGGGATGCGGGCGGTTGAAAGGTATAGCATGCGCAGGGGTTTCTGTTCTCTATCCATGGCAGACCTTTTGAACCATACTATGGTAGGACCTGAAGTAGTCCTGATAATTAAACTTTTTGAGCACTGCATTTCTACCCGCAGTTCCCATGCGCTCAGCAAGCTGGGCATCATCCAGCAGCCGCACCATTGCTTCAGCAAGGCCGCGGCTGTCCTCCGGCTCCACCAGCAGCCCGGTTTCTCCATCCGCAATGATCTCGGGGATGCCGCCGACCCGGGAGGCAATCACCGGTCTCCCGAGAAACTGCGCCTCTATGGCCACGCGTCCCAGGCCCTCGGTGAGAGATGGCAGCACCAGGGCACGGCTTCCCTTTATGTATGCAGCAAGAACCGTTTGCTCAAGAAACCCCGCGAACATGACCTGCTGGGAAAGACCGAGTTCCTGAGCCAGTGATTTGAGGTTCTCTTCTTCCCTGCCTTGCCCGGCGATAACCAGTTTTGCCTTGGGATGCTTGAGCTGCACTTCTTTGAATGCCTTAATGAGATACTGTATGCCTTTCAAATAAATGAGCATGCCGACAAAAATAACATACGGCCCGTTGATTTTTTCCGCTGCCTCATGTACTGCTTCCGGGGGAGGATCGGAGAAGCTTTCAAGGTCAGTAAAGGTCGGAAACACAAAAACCGGCTTGTTATTATCAGGAACGAGGCTGCGGCAGTACTCGGA
>CAYNVA010000226.1:0-1587 GCA_964400575.1 uncultured Thermodesulfobacteriota bacterium
AAGCTCGCGGCCTAGCGCCTTGAGCTCGGGCAAGAGAACTTTTGAACCCCATTCAAAATGCAGCACCGGCCTGAGCACCTTCACCGGATGATTTTTAAACTGCAGCGTCGCGTCGGCAAGATAGGGCAGGCTCTGGATATACAGGCAGTTGTAGGACGCGGCCGCGTCGGTGCTTGCGTGGTCCATGTTCACGATGCAGGGCAGGAAGAGATAATCAACGCCCTTTTCAAGAAGGGCTGCCACATGGCCCTGCGCGACTTTTACCGGAAAGCAGGTCTCCTCAGCAACAAGCTCGCAGCCCTGGTTGATGATGGCGCGGTTGGTAACGGGCGACAGCACGAGCCTGAAACCCAGCTCGGCAAAAAAAGCCTGCCAGTAGGGGTACATATCATAAAAAATCGTCGCGCGCGGCATACCAACGGTGGGGGCATCATCGGGCAGAGGACGCGACGGCTTGTACGGCCCGCACAGCAACTGCTCGCGCTCGGCAAACAGGCGCGGCAGGTGGTCCCCCAGGCAGGTTCTCTGCTCCTCGTCAAATTTGCCGCACCGGCTGCCATAATGCAGGGGCGTCTCGCCCTCAATGGACACGCGTCGTATCTCGCAGGCATTGGCGCAGTCGCGGCATTCAAAAGAGCTCAGCTCGTAGCGCCTGCGGGCCAGGTCAAAGCCCCTGAAACGCGACGGCCCGTCGGGCAGCCCTTCCCGGGCAATGAGCGCCGAGCCCAGAGCCCCGAGCACGTCATGATGCGGGGGCACGGTTATGGGCTTTTCGCAGATTTTTTCGAATGCCGCCTTCACTCCGCGATTGTAGGCCGTTCCGCCCTGAAAAAAAATAACATCCCCGACAGGCCGGTCCTCGACCACGCGGTTCAGATAGTTGAGCGCTATCGAATAGCTCAGGCCCGCCACGAGGTCTTGCCGCTCTGCGCCCTGCTGCTGCTGGCAGGTGAGGCTTGACTCCATGAAAACCGTGCAGCGCTCCCCAAGGCAAGCAGGGGCGAGCGAGGCAAGGGCGAGCCTGCCGAAATCATCCTTTATGGCAACGCCCAGTTTTTCAGCCTGCTCTTCAAGAAATGAACCCGTGCCCGCAGCGCAGACTTTGTTCATGGTAAAGTCCACGACAGCGCCGTCGCGCAGGCTTATGTATTTGGAGTCCTGCCCGCCGATCTCAAATATCGTGTCAACATCAGGGTTGATGCTGGCGGCTCCGCGGGCATGGGCCGTGATTTCATTTTTTACAAAGTCAGCGCCGATAAAATCTCCGATAAGATAGCGGCCCGAGCCGGTAGTGGCGGCGCCCCGGATTATGACCTTATCGCCGATCTCCCGCCCGATTTCGTCAAGGCCCTGCCGTACTGCCTCAATGGGCCTTCCTGCCGTCATGAGATAGCGCCGGGCAAGCACGCGGGCAGCGCGGTCGATGACAACAAGATTGGTGCTGATGGACCCCACATCAATGCCCAGCCAGGCATCAGCAGGACAGGATCCGATAAGCTGCTCGGTCCCGGTGAAAATCGGGTACTGGTCATCAACAAGCGGGCTGTGGCTGCGGGCCTCGAAGCTGCGGTGCTGCAGATATTTTTT
>CAYNVA010000227.1:0-3036 GCA_964400575.1 uncultured Thermodesulfobacteriota bacterium
CGGCGATATCGGGCGGCTGCTGGCTCTGCCATGGCCCTTTTCTTAGATTGTCATCATTCATTTCATATCCTCGCTGCCTGTGCCTCGGGAAGCACGTAATCGATAAAAAGCCCTGCAAATATGAAAGCAGAAAGCCTCCGATAGCAAAGGAGGCTTTTGCTGCTTTCCATAAAATAATCAAAAATCTTTAATTACTTAAAATGCCGCACTTGGACTTCACAATTTCATAATGCTCGCGCACCTGCGCCTGAATCTGATCGATAACATCATCGGAAAGATGGCGGAACCGGCGCTGCAGCTTCATATAATCGCGAATAGGCTTGAGCTCCTTGACATGCTTGGTGAGCGCGTAGGTGCCATGCACACACTCGCCAGCGGAAAAACGCCCGTATCAACAGCCAGCCGGCACAACTCGATGGCCACATCAGAGTCCGTTCCCCAGCCTGTGGGGCAGGGGCTGAACACATGAATATATGCCGGGCCTTTGATCTCCTTTGCCTTTTTGATTTTCTTGGCAAGGTCGGTCGGGTGGGCCGGCGTACAGGTGGCAATATAGGGTATGTGATGGGCAAGGGCAATGAGCGGCATATCCTTTTTCTGCGTCGTCTGGCCGATGCTGTTTTTGCCTACCGGCGAAGTCGTAGTCGATGCGCCGAAGGGCGTGGCCGAGGAGCGCTGAATGCCCGTGTTCATGTAGCCTTCATTGTCAAAGCAGACATAGATGAAATTGTGTCCGCGCTCAAGGGCGCCTGAAAGCGACTGCAGACCGATATCAAACGTAGAGCCGTCGCCACCCATGGCCACAACCGTCACGTCCTGAGAAGGGCCTTTGCCTTTGCGCCTCATGGCATCCAGGCCCGACTCAACACCCGATGCCACTGCAGCGGTGTTTTCAAACAGCGCGTGAATCCAGGGCACGTCCCAGTTGGTCGTTGGAAACGGCGATGAAATGATTTCCATGCAGCCCGTGGCATTAGCGATGATAATATCTTTGCCCAGGGCTTTGCAGACCTGGCGCATGGCAAGCACTTCGCCGCAGCCGATGCAGGCGCGATGGCCGGGCATGAACAGCTCCCCTGCGTTTCTAAGTTTTTGAAGTGTATTTACAGTGCTCATTCTCTCACTCCAATCGTTTCATATTGAATGTCAAGGTTCTTGTCAAATATTTCCTGAGCGCGCTTAAAGAGAGCCTCAAACTGCTTCGGGCTCATGTCTCTGCCCCCGAGACCGCCGATGAAATCCATGACGCGCGGGGCGCCATTGATACCGTACAGCGCCGATTTTACCTCGGCACAGACCGGGCCCACCGTGCCGCCATAGGTCATGGAGCGCTCAAAAACGACAACGTTTTTTGCGGACTTTACAGCCTTGCGAAATGCCTGAAGCGGAAAAGGCCTCCACAGGCGAATACGCACAAGGCCGACCTTTTTGCCTTCTGCGCGCAGCTTGTCAACTGCTACCGCAGCCATCTGATTGAAGCTGCCGATAGAAACAAGAATAGTTTCGGCATCTTCGGTCTTATGGGTCTCAATCGGCTTGTACTGCCGGCCAAACCGCTTGCCGAATTCATTCCACACGTTCTCGATGGTGCCGTGGGTGCTGTTCACAGCCACATCCTGGGACTTACGGCACTCGGAATAGACTGCAGGGGGGGCAAAAGCGCCCATGGTTACCGGCTTGTTGGGGTCAAGCGGATAGGGATAGTTGATGGGGGGCAAAAAGTCTCCGAGCTCTTCTTTGTCAGGCAGCAAATAGGGTTCAACCACATGCGATACATGAAAACCGTCCATATGCACCATGACCGGGAAGAGCACATCATGATGCTCGGCAATTTTAAATGCGCACAGGGTCAGGTCAAACACCTCCTGCGCGTTTTCACCGAAATACTGAATCCAGCCGCATTCGCGGGTGGCCATGGCGTCTGAATGGTCTCCCCAGACATTTAAGGGGCCCGACAGCGCGCGGTCGGCAACCGCCATAACGATCGGCAGCCGCATGGATGAGGCAAGGTAGAGCACCTCGTGCATCAGCTCAAGTCCCTGGCCCGCCGTGGAGGTGAATGTGCGGGCGCCAACAGCCGCAGAGCCCAGACAGGCGCTCATGGCCGAATGTTCAGATTCAACATAGATAAAGTTTGCTTTAAGTTCGCCGTCGGCCACCATTTCAGAGAGGCGCTCGACGATATGGGTCTGAGGTGTTATGGGATAGGCTGCCACAACATCCGTATCGGCAAGACGCACAGCCTCGGCAACTGCAAACGATCCTTCTGCTCCGACTCGTTTTGCCATTAATGTTCCTCCTTCACGATGGTTATTGCATCCTTGGGGCATTCATAAGCGCAGATGCCGCAGCCCTTGCAGTAAAACAAATCCGCCACATAATAGCCTTCGTCGTCTTTGACGATGCAGGGCTCGGGGCAGAAGCGGTAGCAAATGCCGCACTTTACGCATTTCGCCTTGTCCAGCACGGGCATCTGCGAGCGCCAGTCGCCGGTCTGATATTCGCTTGCATTGCCGGGCTCATGCACGATGACCCCGACGGGGATCTCTTTCCAGGTCAGTTCAAAATCTTTTTTTGCCATGTCAGCGTCCCTCCATTACCGTCTCGCCAAAAGCTGCCTGGCATGACTTGTAATTCTTTTCCCCCAGTTTGCCGAACCGGTGCCCGAATGCTTCCTTGAGCGATTCGATGGCAATAACATTGGTCACTTTGAGCAGGGCGCCCAGCATGGTGGTATTGGCAATGGGGCGGCCAAGATGTTCGGTTGCGATTCTGGTGGCATTAACTGTTGCGACATGTGCCGTGATGCCGTACTCTTTCCTGATCTCAGCAACGGACTTGCTGGTATTCAAGATAACAATCCCATCCTTTTTCAGGCCTTCGGTCACATTGACAACCCGAATCAGTGTGGGATCAAGCACCAGCACCACATCAGGCTCGTCAATTTCGTTGCGCAGCTGGATGGGACCATCGTCCACCCGAATAAAAGCACGCACTGGCGCGCCGCGGCGCTCGGGACCGAAGCTGGGGAAAGCC
>CAYNVA010000228.1:0-3180 GCA_964400575.1 uncultured Thermodesulfobacteriota bacterium
CGAGGCTGTGAAATTTTTATGAAACCAACCATGAATAAAATTATTTTAATCGGGCTTATCTCTCTGTTCTGTTTTTCTGCTGATTACTGCACGGGTGCATCTGGTTCCGGGCTCAGCATAACCGGCGCTGTCAGGCAGCCCGTGCATGTGACTATCGGCGATCTTGCAAAATATCAAACCGTAGTGGTTCAGCTTAATGAAGTGCTCGTAGACGGGAATTTTCATGGCGCTTTTAATTATCAGGGCGTCCCTTTAAAAACCCTGCTTGAGCTTGCCTGTATTGAAAAAGGTGATACGGGCTTTGCAAGTCCCATAGACCTTGCTATCCGGGTGAGCAACAAAAAGGGAGAACAGGTTGCAGTATCCTGGGGGGAAGTGTTTTATAAAAATCCATCAAACTTTATTATCGCGACATCGGCCGCACCGCTCATTCCACAAAAAAACTGCGCTGGATGTCATACTGACGATACATACAAGCCAAGACTTGAGCAGTATGAACGAAAGCCCGAATTCCCAAAGCTTGTGATAAGTGACGACCTGTATGCGGATCGTTGCATCGAGGATGTAAGCAGCATAGAAATTATAGATCTTCGTCCGCGCATGGAAGCAAAAAAGCTCCCTGAACTTTACTCACCTTCGATTGATGTTACAGGTTTGGTAAAAAAGCCGATGACGATTAAAGAACTGTCATCGTTTCCAAAAACAGAAATCCCCGTCAGGCATGGACAATGCAAGGGCTATCACGGAATACGAAAATTCAGCGGAGCATCCTTGAAAAAAGTTGTTGAGCCGGCGGGCATCAATTTGGACAAAAATTCAGTCCTGATGGTGTCCGGGCCGGACGGCTACCGCACGCTTCTATCCTATGGTGAGCTGTTTTTATCATCTTGTGGCGATCGAATTATGATTGCCGACAGGCTTAACGGCAGCCCGCTGCAGCAGGAAGGTAAATTCTATCTTGTGTTCCCTGACGATCTTACCCCTGACCGAGAAGTAGTTGCTGTTTCAAATATCGAGATAGTTTCCTTGCAGGATGCCCCGAAGCTTTATGTGATCGGAGTTGGTTGTGGTGATACAAGCCTGATTACTCTCGACGCTATTTCACATATGGCAAAGGCAAGCGCTTTCATCTGCCCTGAGGACATAAAAAAACGTTTTGCAAAATATATGGGCGATAAGCCAGTGCTGTTTGACATGTATGACTACACGCCGCATACGCTCAGGAAAGAGAATCCGGCGCTTTCTGCGGAGGACGTGAACAAGCTGCTCAAGGAAAAACAGTCTGCTGCGCTCGGGCTTATTACTAATCTGATGAAAAACAAACAAAGCGTGGCGCTTCTTGATTACGGTGATCCTGCTATTTTCAACGGAAGCGTCTGGTTAAAAGATTTCTTTGAGGAAAAGGATATAAAAATTATCCCCGGAATCAGTTCGTTTAATGTTTCAAATGCGCTGCTGAATAAAAAATTTGACGGGAACCGTTCGATCATCCTCACGACGCCCTGGGACATAACGGCTAACCCCGCCCTGCTGAAGGCAGCAGCAGCCCGGGGCGATGCGGTAGCTTTTTTTATGGCGCTTGCTAAGATTGACGTCATGTTGCCCCTTCTCAAGGAATGCTACCAGGACGATACACCAGCGTATGTAGTTTACAAGGCGGGCTATGTCGCTAGCGAGAAAGTGGTCACAACCACTGTGGGCGGCTTGCAGCAGACGCTTGCCCAAGAGCAGGAAAAAATGCTTGGTTTGATTTATATAGAACCCGCAATCAAGGCTGGCGGCGACAGATTCATCCTGCTGGCAAGCACCATCGGCCCTGTCGATGCGGGCATTGTGGCTGCGCTTGAGAACGGGTTTGAAAAAGAAACAGGTATCCGCGTGCGACATGTTGGCGCGGGCACAGGTGAGACTTTGAAGATAGCGCAGAAGGGCAGCATTGATCTGGTTCTGGTGCACGCTAAGAAACTTGAGGAGCAGTTCGTTGCCGACGGCTACGGCACCGAGCGTATACCGCTCATGTATAATGATTTTGTGATTCTGGGGCCTGCCGACGATCCGGCAGGGATCAAAGATTCGGCCAAAGCGGCTGCGGCGCTTGCAAAAATCGCTGCAAAGAAAAGCCTCTTTGTGAGCCGCGGCGACAACTCAGGCACCAATATGGCGGAGAAAGAGCTCTGGGAGAAAGCAACTATCAAACCCGAAGGCGCTTGGTACAAAATTTATGAAAAGGGTGCCGACGGCAACGGCCCCACGCTCGAATTCGCAAGCCAGCTAAAGGCCTATACGGTCATGGACCGGGCAACCTGGCTGGGGCTTAAGGATAAAATTCAGCTGGCAGTTCTCGTTGAGGGCGACGAGGCGCTTATGAATTATATGAGCCTCATTCCCGTCAGTCAGCAGAAGTTTCCTCGTGTAAACGCAAAAGATACAAAGCAGTTCGTCAACTGGCTCACGGATCCTGAAAAGGGGCAGGCCATCATACGGGACTTCGGCAAAGACAAGTATGGTCAGGCACTGTTTTTTCCCAATTCGAAAAAGTGGATTGAAAACAAAGCACAATAACTACACAAGGAGGAACAAGGTATGAAGAAAAAATCTATTGCCATTTTGACCGCTGCACTAGCGCTTTTCACACTCACTGCAGGGCCGGGCATGGCAGCTGAAGCGCAGAAAAACATCATTCTTGCCACCACTACAAGCACGCAGGACTCGGGGCTTCTGGACGCACTGCTGCCGGTTTTTGAAAAACAAACGGGGTATTTTGTGAAGACCATCGCCGTCGGGTCCGGGCAGGCCATTGCCATGGGCGCCAAGGGCGAGGCTGATGTGCTGCTGGTGCATTCACCTGCTGATGAAAAGAAATTCATGGACGAGGGCAATGGACTGCGGCGGCAGCTTATCATGCACAATGATTTTATTATTGTGGGCCCGGCTGCGGACCCTGCAGGCATCAAGGCTGCAAAGGCTGCTCCCGAGGCTTTCAAGAAAATAGCCGACAAAAAATCGCTCTTCATGTCGCGGGGCGATAAATCCGGCACTCACTCCAAAGAGAAAAAAATATGGGAAAGTGCTGCCATCGATCCCGAGAGCCAGCCGTGGTATCAGCAGACGGGTTTGGGCATGGGCCAGACCCTGAGCGTGGCAGCTGAAAAGAAGGGCTACACCCTTGCCGACCGTGGC
>CAYNVA010000229.1:0-2553 GCA_964400575.1 uncultured Thermodesulfobacteriota bacterium
TTATTTCCCCTTGCTTTTTATTTTCCGCTTTGCCAGCTCGACGCGCTTCTGCTTTGCCTCGGCATTTGCCGGGTCCAGATCAAGAATGGTTTTATATTCGGCCATGGCATCATCAATTCTGTTTACGTCCTCATAGAGATAGGCAAGCTTCTGGCGCCACAGCACCTTTTTGGGCTCGGCCCTTGCAAGTTTTTTATAAGCGTCGAGTGATTTTTCCTTGTCGCCCGCTTTGTACCAGAGGATCGCCGTGGCTTCAAGCGAATCCCTGCTGCCCTTGTCCAGAACGGTTATCTTTTCATATATCTCAGCAGCTTTTTTCCACTGCTGCTCCTTCTCATAGGCATCCGCCAGATTTTTAGCAAAGGCTATATTTTTGGGATCAAACGCTGTGGCCATTTCATAGTTCTGTACGGCTTCTTTTCTGGCGCCTTTTTTTTCCAGAAGCATGCCGAGATTATTGTACAGGGTCGGATTTTTTTTGGAGTTTGTTTTTACGGCCTTTTGATAGTAGTCAATTGCCTGGTCGTTCTTTTGGGCTTTTTCAGACAGCACGGCAAGCTGCACAAAGACGGAAGAGTCATTCGGCCGCAGCTTCTGCGCTTTTTCAACAGCTGACAAGGCCCCGTTGACATCGTTCTTTTTGTAACAGATATCGGATAGATACAGATACAGATCGGCGTTTTTCGGGTCAAGCTCCAGCAGAACCTTTACATGCTCTATAATCTTGTCCCACTTTTTGTTCTTTTCATAGAGCTTTATTATTTTCTGCCGGACATCAATATTTTTTCTGTCTTTCTCGAGCAGATTCTGATAGATCGCAATGGCTTTTTCATCCGAGCCCTGTTTTTCTGCGATAGCGCCTGCCCGGGAGATGTAGTCATCGGCCCGTCCGGGATCGGCCTTGGCCAGCTTTTCATACATGTCGAGGGCTTTATCATCCATGCCGGTTTTCTTGTACGGCAGGAGCAGGGCCTGCAGGGCCTGCACATTATCGGGTTTGATGCGCAGCACTGCTTCATATTCCGCTATGGCCTGTTTGAATTTCTGTTCACCCTCGTACAGCTTTCCAAGCGCGTTGTGGGCCTCTGCGGAGTCGGGATTCAGCGCCACCGCCTTTTTATAGCACTCCGCCTGCAGCTGCTTGTCTGCCAGGGCATCGGCACGCATGAGCCAGTCCTGTGGCCCCATGTCAAGTGTCAGGGTTATCTTGCCCAGATCTGCACCGCCCCGGGTGAAGACGATGTCGTAGCTCATGCGTTCTTCAGGCTTCAAAAGCGGGACCAGGTCATCAAGAAAGCGATTGGCCGTATCCTGTATGCCCGCAACCGCCACCCGCACGTCTTTCGGGGGCAGGAATTTGTAAAAGCCCTTAAATATGATTGCTTTGAATTTCAGCCCGTCAGCGTATTTAATGCTGATGGCGCCGCCGTTTTTGGCCTCTGTTTCGCGGCCTGCGGTTATGAGCTGCAAGCCGTCGACTGCAAGTTCAAACGAAAAGTCAAAAAGAAGAAATCCGCCCATGAGTATGCCGACGACCATGGATGCAAGCGCCAGCAGCAGTATTTTGCCGAATGTCAGTGTTGACCCGCCTTTGCCGGTTGGTTTTTTGGGCGTGTAAATCCGGCCGCTGTAGCCCCCAGGACTTTCATCCCGGGCATTGTCTCCGAAATCTATTCTTTTGCCCCGGTTTTTTACTTCAGACGGGCGCGTGCCGAATCCGATTTTTTTCATTTAAACTGTCTCCTGTTTGTCGAGATGGCTCATGAACGGTGAGCCAAAAAAGCAGATTAATAATGTGAATGAGCATTTTATACCACAAAAAAAAAGATTAATAAACAGATTCACTGCAGCAGCAGAGCAGGGGTCGGAAGTCGGAAGTCGGAGGTCGGAAGTCGGAAGTCGGAGGTCGGAGGTCAGAGGTCAGAAGTCAGGGTTTAAGGTTGTTGATCGTTTATCGTTCATGGTTTTTCGTTAACAACCAACAATCAACGAACAACAATCAATGAACAACAATCAATGAACAACAATCAATGAACAACAATCAACGATCAACAATCAACAACCAACGATCAACAACCAACGAACAACGATCAACGACTAACGAACAGACCCCTGAACCCTCCCCCCTCCCTCCTGGAGAGAGCATCTTACTTTTTTGGTTCTGCAGATGGGGGCGGCTGCCCATATGCCTGCCCGCCGGCATCAGAACAGGCCTTGTGCTGAAACCACGGAAGGTTGTCGCCCGCGCATGCGGCAAGCCCGCGCCGTATCATAGCCTGTTCAACAGAGGAGCCGTCTTTGAAGAACAGGGCTCCATGCAGCGTGCCGTCCGGATCGGTGCGCACCGGATAGTATTTGATGCGCAGCGGGATTGCCTGCAGTGCCGCTTCAAAATCACGGACTGCCTCGACCCGCGGCGCGCGTTCAGGGCGGGTGATGCCTTCAAGAAGCACATCCGTGGTTGCGCCTTCAATGTCCGTCTTCATGCTCATGTCCCGCAGGTCGACGCTTTTAAAATAAACGGGGAATATGGCGATTTCCCATATCTGCCTG
>CAYNVA010000230.1:0-5179 GCA_964400575.1 uncultured Thermodesulfobacteriota bacterium
CCCACATGCAGCCGGGTGAGCCCTGCCTGCCGGAGCTGTTTGAGATCGCCAGGGGATTTTTTCAGAAGCGTTTTAGCACGGGCATAGCTTGTGACCCGCTGGATGGCGGGAAACGATGCATAGAGCTGGCGCAGTATGTCCGCGAAATCAGCGGTTTTTATTGAAGGGCTGTTGGAATCGCCTATGAACACGGTGCGCACCTCGGCGCTGTAGAGCGACGCAGCAGTCAGTATGTCCGCCTTTATCTCTTCTAAAGGCCTGCGCTCGAAGGTGAGATGCTTGTACATGGAGCAGAAGGTGCAGCGATTCCACGTGCAGCCCCGCGTCACGCGCACAAGCAGGCTGTTTGCCTCGCTGGGGGGCCGCCAGGGTGGGAAATCGTAAGACAGGGGTTTTAATTGTAATCGGCCGATAGCCATGATGCTGAATCCCCGGATTTTAAGAACTGCCTAACGATACAATACCGCAGCTATGATGCAAATAAAAAAATGTTTTATGCTTCAGAGCGGGGGGCCATCACCAATACTTGCGAATTAAGAAAGACGAAATGAAACCTCCCGTAAACAAAACCATACTTGTCATTCCGGCTTGTCCGGAATCCTTACGCTGCGGTGGAAAAGATTCCGGACAAGCCGGAATGACGCCGGGATTTTTTTCATTATTTATATGTCTAATTCACACGTAGCAGGGCCCATCTTCTCCTTCGGCGGGCACAAAGTCCGCACCTGCGGTGCATTTTTATGCGCTCTACTAATAAACTATACCACAGTCTCAGTCAACAGGAACCCAATTTATTTCTCGCGCGGTCGCAGGTCCGATGACGGTTTCATCAAGGCTGTCGGTCATTTCGGATTTTGTGTTGCTCACCGGGATCGAGCCCGCCATGATTTCAGCCTGCTTCTGGGGGTAGCGCGGACGGGCCTCAGGGTCGGCGTATCCCGCGGGATAGACGGGCAGCTCATTTCCGGGATGGTATTTGTCGGTGGCGCCTGCCAGATGCAGCAGTTCATGGGCTATGACGACATTGTTTTTGTCTTTCATCCCGGGTGCGGCATAGGCATTGACAATGCCTATATAGCCTTTCTGCATGGCAAAGGATTGATCCACGATGGTTCGGCTTTTGTCAAAGTAGAGGACAAACAGCTGTATGTCCTGCACAGGGGCTTTTGCTTTGTCGATGCGCCATGCCCAGAGGCGCAGTTTCAGGCTCCAGAAAATCATGCTCAGGGGCGTGGGCTGATCAGGTATCTGCGGGGGCAAATTGTCCAGGCGCGGGGCAAGCACAAGGTTGAACGGCTCTTTGATTTTCAGGCCGCAGCGCTTGGCCTCGGCAGAGAAAAAGTCTGCCACCGGCTTGAATTCCTCAGGGGTCAGCGAGTCGACATACGTACGGGTTTCGGGGCTTGCATCGCTGCAGATCGGATGGATGACTACCCACAGGGGGCGGTCCCAGGCAGCCACGCGCCACTTGACAAGCCAGACATTAAAGCCAAGTCCGAACAGCACAAGCAGCAGGACTGCAATTCGCATGGCCCGGAAAAAACCGCCCTGTTTTTCCGGGATGGTTCGCCGTGCAGGGGCGGGGGCGGCGGCAGGGCCCGGCGTAGTGCTGCGGATGCGGGAGAAAATAATGCCGCAGCGCCGGCACTCGGGTGCTTCGGGCTGCTCAAGGCTGCATTTGGGGCAGCGTATCGTTTTTGCAGTCATTATGACCTTATATCGACACGTTTACAGTGTCATAGAGTTTGTCGTGATTGTGGCTTTGCAGGAAATACTGATTCATCCTGACTCTCGATACACTAACAAAGTGTTCGCACTGCCACTTGCAGGGAACGGTCGCGACCGTTCCCTGCCAAAATAACCCTGCAATAAGACAGTAGATGAGGCTTTCTCCATGAATCGGCTACTCGGCTGTAGCAATGCCAAGCTGCCGCGGGATGCTGCCGCTTGCGAGCCCTTCCCGCACCGCGCTTAGAGCCTGCTGCAGTTCCGGGCTGCCGTGATCGCCCAGATCATCAAGCACTGCAGCGCACCTGGCGAGCAGGGCCTTGGGCACAGCGGGCGCCCTGTCCGCGGTAAGCTTGCGTGCCATGGGCAGCATGTCGACTAGCAGGTGCAGCACTCTGGCTCGCAGTGCAGGCTGCTGTGCAAGCAGCAGGCTTACCCCTGCGGTATGCCGGTAGTACAGCGTGGCAAGCTGTATGCCGGTTTCCGTGCGGCCAAGCACCTTGTCGCGCAGTTTGTACAGCCCGGCAATATCGGGATGCGCCGCACCGAGCAGGCTTTTTGCCGTGCAGAGGCTGCTCCAGGGTTTCTTTTCTTTCAGAAACAGGCCCGTGTCGTCGAAAAAATAAAATATCAGGGACGGGTCGGCAGCCAGCGGTATCAGAAATGTTGAAACTTCCCGGTACACGATGCCGCTATTGTTGATGCGGGCTGGATTTGTTTGAGGCCCATGGGCTTTGAGTTCAAAGGCGTTTTCGTAGCCTGCCCGGCCCGATGGCTTGTTGAGCAGGTTTGCCGCGGCCCAGTTTTTGATAAGGTCATTCCATGAAGCGATACCGCTGATCTGCTGCGATGCCACGGCGCCGACGGCCTGGTAGTCCAAAGTATCGCGGGCCACCATGTAGTCGATTATATCCTTGAAAATTTTCTGGCCCTGCACGGCATGCAGGCTAAGATACTGCCCCATGAGATATGACAGGCTGTAATTTGCCAGTGTATCGCCCGAGTATGCCCAGCAGGTCAATCCATGGCCATTGCGGATGGCGTATCCCTCATCCTGCGAATAGTATTTTATGCGGCTTGCAAGATAGCCGCCGGGCAGCATGTCGGGATGCGTAAAGCCGGGATCCGCACGCAGTTTTTCCTTGAAGTACATGGTTTCGGCTGCAAGGGCCATCATCTCATCGATCCAGACATCGGCCGTTCTGCCGGCGCCGGTGTCCCAGGCAATCGTGCTGAAATTAACCATGTGGGCATATTCATGTGCAAGGGTGGTGAGGTTGAAGGTGTAAAAGTCTCCATAGGTGCTTTCCAGCGTGTCCCAGCCGCCGGGCTGATTGCCCCGGATATAGATGAGGTCCATTTCATTGCTGTGGCTGTCCACTGCTGCGTCCAGATAGTCTTTGTTCCAGAAATAGCCGGCAAGATAGCCCGAGATGGTGCTGTTGTCGTTTATATTGTAGAGCAGGATCGCCACCTTGCCGTTGTTGTCGCGGTCGGCAAATGAGCCGATATTATCCTCCACCACGCCGTGCATCTCGTCGAACTCGCCGGCATAGAGCTGGACCGCAGCCTCCGGCACGGACAGGCTTTCATCGACGAAGATATAGCTGTACTGCGACTCCCCGGCGCATGTTGCCGTTACCTCCCGCCACAGCACATCATTGTCATCTTTCACCCAGAAGCTTTTCTGCTGGCCGATGGCGTATGTGGTCAGCTCCAGTGCCTGAATCGATTGCCGCTTTTTTTCGAAAAAAATTCTGGCGGATTGCAGCATGCCAGGGGCTGTTTTCGGGAAATGTCTTTCCTGCCACAGCGGCATGGGGCTGGTGTCGTTTTTCAGATGCAGGGAGGAAATGCGTGATGCTGGGTCATCAGGATTGCTGCCCGGCAGTATGCCGGATGCGGCAGTGTAGGGCCCGTTGCTGCCGTCTGCATTGATGGCGGCAAGATACCAGGCTGCATCTGCCGGGGCGGCAGCATAACCGATGAGCATACAGAGGATGATGAACAGCGTTTTTTGAAGCATGAGGATTTTTTTTCGTTCCGTTGATTTTATATTTTGATTTTAACAGTATTTTTAAGTAATTTGGAGATTAAATTGAAAGTTTTCTGTATACTGATTATCAGCGATGCCACCAGGCAGTTCACGCATCAGGCAGGGCTGACTTGCGACAGAGCGCATCTTAAGCAAGCGTTCCTTCTCCCCCGGAGACCGTGTCGCAAGAGTGTACGTGGCAGGGAACGGTCGCGACCGTTCCCTGCGGGTGCATGTAATTACACTATGTTTTGTGGTTGATCCACCGGAAGGTGAAACAGCCTTCTGCAAAATAGTGCTTTAAAAATAGAGCAGCGTAACTTTTATGAGAGAGCAATCAATCATAACCCTGACCACTGATTTCGGCCTTGATGATATCTATGCCGGGGTCATGAAGGGCGTGATTCTGTCGATTAACCCGGCCTGCACCATAGTCGACATCACCCATGCGGTAGCGCCGCAGGATATTGCTGCGGGAGCATTGGCTCTGGATTCGGCATGTCCGTATTTCCCCCGGGGCACGATACATGTGGCGGTTGTCGATCCCGGCGTGGGTAGCGGCAGGCGCCCGATTGTGTTAGAAACAGACAGATGCATGTTTGTCGGGCCGGACAACGGTATTTTCACCTTTGCCATTAAAAGCTCCGGCCTGAAGGCGGTTTACGAGCTGACGGCACCTGAGTATTTTCTGCCTGATGTGTCAGCAACTTTTCACGGGCGGGATATTTTTGCGCCTGCGGCAGCCCATCTTTCCAAAGGCCTGCTGCCGGAGCGTATGGGAAGACGTATCGATGACCCAGTCATGCTGCCGCAGGCCGTTCCGGTTATGCGCGGCAGCGACGGGCTCGAGGGAAGGGTTGATCATATCGACCGCTTCGGCAATCTGATCACCACTATCAGGCGGAATATGCTGGAGGGCTTTATCCGGCAGTCCCATATCCGCGCGGAGGTGAAAGGGACCACCATAACGAAACTTATGCCCTCGTATGCAGCCGCACAGGAGGATAATTTGTTTTGTATCATCGGCAGCAGCGGCAGGCTTGAGATATTGCTAAAAAACGGCAGCGCTGCGGCGCGGCTCGGGGCTTGCCGTGGCGACAGCATTGTGCTGAAAAAAATATAACGACGTATACAGCGTGGGGAGATGAACACAAAATGGTTTTATAATACAATTTTTTTAGCACTGTTTTTTTTCTGTGCGGGCCTGTGCCGCCTTGCCTGGGCAGTGCCTGCCGCGCCGATAGTACATGAACTGACACAGCCCGACGGCGCCAAAATAAAGGCTGTCAAATGGGGAGATGAATACAGGCATGGCTGGGAGACCGCGAGCGGCTACGCAATCAGATTCGATGAACAGAGCAGACACTGGAAGTATGCAGCTCGTGACGCAGCCGGGAAATCGGCAGTGCTGCCGGC
>CAYNVA010000231.1:0-4484 GCA_964400575.1 uncultured Thermodesulfobacteriota bacterium
CTGCACTTTAACCCCGCTATTCAGACGCAGCGGGTTGAGGAGATTTACCGGGAAGTGATTGCACGCAAGCAGGCAAAGAAAAAGACCTGAATCCGCTCCCCGCTTTTTTAAAGGGGGATTTTGTTGTAAACAGCTTGTTCAATGTTGTTGTATTTTTTTCACTAAAAAGCTATTGTTAACTGCCAAAACAGTGCGCGCCTGCCCGCCCGCCATACTGTTTTTGAAATTTTTCAGACTCTGTTGAAATCGTCTTCAAGCCGCTCTATATAATCTTCACCAAAGTAATCACTCGTCTGGATTTCAATAAAAGCAAGATCATCTCTTCCGGGGCATATAGGGGACAGCGCCCTTTGCTATGACCACCCTCAACAACCCGCCCTGCGCCAGGCGCAGCTTGATCTCAAAGCCATGCCCCAGTACAGCCACCCCTTCTACCGGACTGCGGGATTCCTGAAATATTGACTTAAAGTTAAAAAGGCATTGATCGGTTAGCCCAAATGTGTCCATGAATATATCAATAGCTGGCCTGTGCCGCATTCGCGACCTGCTGTTATACCGGTTTATCTCTGACGGGTTGATGTGTCGCAACTGGACAGAGCTTTTCCTGAGGAGACTGCCGCATGAATTTTGACACGTTTTATTGTCGCCTGTCTTCAAGACGGATCGTTGAAAAAACCATAAGGAGTGAAACTTTTAATACATCAAAATTGATGTTGAAAAATAATGGAATTTAAAGTAGAATTTTATGAGACGGCGGATGGATGTTGTCCTGTGCGGGAGTTTCTGGATAAATTGAAAGCCGGCGATCCTGACGACTTTGCGGCGGTGGTAGCCGGGCTGTCAAAACTGCGCAACAGGCAGTATCATCGTGAGCCTTTGTCAAAGGCCATTGGCGACGGGCTCTTCGAATTGCGCCATGTAGGAAAACTCAATACCCGCGTGCTCTGGTTTTTTGTGAAAGATCAACGAATAATTGCAGTACATGGTATCCGCAATAAGGGGCAGGCTATACCGGCCCGAGATAGGGAAACCGCGCGCGAGCGGATGCACGACTGGCAGAAACGGATGAAAAAATGAAAAAAACCAACTTTGACCTCTATTTGGAAGAGCAGCTGAAGGATACGTCTTTTGCCGAACGCTTTAAGCAAGCGGGAGAGGCATGGGATGTGGCGCTGCAGATTGCAGCACTTCGCAGGCAGGCCGGACTCTCGCAAAAAGATTTTGCTAAAGCCCTCAAAACATCTCAGCAGCAGGTAAGTCGGCTTGAGTCTCCATCGTATGAAGGTCACTCACTCAGTATGCTGCGCCGCATCGCAGATGTTCTGCATACCCGTGTGCGTATAGTGTTTGAACCGGTAAAAAAGAAAGCATCCGGATTGCATGCCGCCGAGGCGGCCGCACCGTATTGCGCCAAGCGCCGTTCGGCCAGGAAAACCAGGGGATCGCGTCTATACGTTTGACATAATGATGATAATGTACAACAAAAAAACCGGCTCATATTCGAGCCGGTTTTTTTTGTTGTACATGATATAGTGCCGGTCAAGCCTTATGCGGCAGGCCCGTGCCGCGCTTTTTATACTGCGTGTGCAGCAGCTCGTGGGACTTGTGCCCGAGGGGCTCCTTGAGAAATGTCTCATAGAGCTTCTTAACGGACAGGTTTTCATGGGACTGCCGCTTCTTCTGCACCCCGGCATCATCGCGGTACAGCGCCTCGGAGCGCAGCCTGCGGATTTCATTGTTCGTCGGTATGGGCTGGCCGCCGCCGGCAATGCAGCCGCCCGGGCAGCACATGATTTCGATGAAATGATAGTTTGCCTTTCCTGCGCGAATGCGGTCCATGAGCTGGCGGGCATTGGCCAGGCCATGGGCCACGGCCACGCGCACCTCCCCCAGATCGCCCACGGTGACGGCGGCTTCCTTCACGCCCTCAAGGCCGCGAACGGGCGTGATATTGAGGTCGGGCAGGTTCTTGCCCGTGACCACTGCATACACGGTGCGGAGGGCAGCCTCCATCACGCCGCCCGTTGCGCCGAATATGGTTCCGGCACCCGTGTACTCGCCCATGGGAGCATCGTAGTCCTCATCGGCAAGGCCCGTAAAATCAATGCCCGCCTCCTTGATCATGCGGCCAAGCTCGCGGGTGGTGAGCACATAGTCGACATCCTGAAACCCGCTGCCTGCCATCTCATCGCGCTGGCACTCAAACTTCTTGGCCGTGCAGGGCATGATTGAGACAACCACGATATCTTTGGGATCAATGTTTGCGACCTTGGCATAGTAGGTCTTGGCAAGAGCGCCGAACATCTGCTGCGGCGACTTGCAGGTAGAGAGGTGGTCCAGGAGGTCCGGAAAAAAATGCTCGCAGAATTTGATCCAGCCCGGCGAGCAGGAGGTGATCATCGGCAGCTTGCCGCCTTCCTTCACCCGCTTCAGAAGCTCGGTGCCCTCTTCGAGAATGGTCAGGTCCGCGGCGAAGTTGGTGTCAAACACCTTGTCAAACCCAAGGCGCCGCAGGGCCGCAATCATTTTGCCGGTGACCAGGGTGCCGGGCGGCATGCCGAACTCCTCGCCAAGGGCCGCGCGAATGGCAGGCGCCTCCTGCACGATCACATGCTTTGAAGGGTCCTGCAGCACTTTCCAGACATCGGCTATATCGTCTTTTTCATACAGCGCCCCGACCGGGCAGGCCATGACGCACTGGCCGCAGAAAACGCAGTTGGTCTGCATGAGCGGCAGGTTGAAGGCCGTGCCCACATGCACATCATCGCCCCGAAAGGCAAGGGACAGCACCGCCGGGGTCTGTATGCTTTCGCACACGGTCACGCAGCGGTAGCACTTGATGCACTTGCGGCTGTCGCGGACAATGGACGGCGATGAGGTGTCCATCGCGGCCTCTTTGCTTTTCTCTGCCAGCGCGAACCTGACCTCCCGCAGCCCCACCTGCTCGGCCACCTTCTGCAGGTCGCAGTTGCCGTTGCGCACGCAGACATTGCATTCGGTGGGGTGATTTGACAGCAGCAGCTCCACATTGAGCCTGCGGGTCCTTCGCACACGCTCAGTTGCCGTGCGCACCACCATGCCGTCGTCTACCGGATAGACGCATGAGGCAACAAGGTTTTTCATGCCCTCGACCTCAACGACGCATACGCGGCATGCGCCCGGCTGATGCCCTATTTCAGGCCACGTGCAGAGTGTCGGAATTTTGATCCCGGCCTTTTTAGCGGCCTCCAGCACGGTTGAGCCCTTCTCAACCTGAACTTTTGTTGTATCGATTGTAACCGTTACCAGTGCCATATAGCTTCTCCTGTTTCAATGCTGGGAGATAATCATCTTGTGTTATGGTGCGCTCGAGCACACCCTGCATTAGTCAGCAAAGCCTGCCGGCCTGCAAGCCGTTTTATTCATGCTCGCAGCCGTCGCAGCGCTGGCACCGGCATGCCTCAGCCCAGGCAATGTCAGCCGTGTACCCAAGCTCCACTTCCTTAAAGCTTGCAATGCGCGCCTGCTGCGTCAGCTCAGGCATTTTGCCCCGCGGCGTGACCTTCGGATCTTCATCGACCTCAAAAGGAATACTGATCGGATCCTCGGGCGGAGCCTTGTAAGGCGGCTCGCTGTTTTTATCGCGGATGTAGGCATCGACCTCACCTGCCGCCTGATGGCCCATGGCAATTGCCTCAACAACCGTGGCAGGGCCCAGCACCGCATCGCCTGCGGCAAAAATGCCGGCTGCCGTGGTGGCTGTCTTGGCCTGCGGGGCCAGTGCACAGGTTCCGTTTTTCGTCGTCTGCACGCCTGCCTCTGCAGGGATGAAACTCATGTCGCCGGATTGGGAGATTGCAGGTATTGCGCTGTCAACGGCAAGGGTGAACTGGCTGCCCTCAACAGGCACGGCCTTGCGCCGGCCTGATTTGTCAAACTCGCCAAGCCGCATGCGCTGGCACACAATACCGGTAAGCCTGCCGCCTTTCCCGGTGAACTTCACCGGGTTCACGAGACACTCTATTTTCACGCCTTCGGCCTCGGCAGCCTCGATTTCATTTGCCCATGCAGGCATGTCTTTCTTCTCGCGGCGGTAGAGAATGGTCACATCGCGCGCGCCAAGCCGGACGGCCGTGCGCGCGGCATCGATTGCCGTATTGCCGCCGCCGATGACCGCCACCATTGAACCCACCTTTGCCTGCCTGCCCAGATTCACCTCGCGCAGAAACTCAGCCGCGCCCCAGACACCGGCAAGGCTTTCGCCTTCAACGTCCAGGGTCCAGCTCTTATGCGCGCCTGTAGCAAGCACGATGCCGGCGTAATCAGCTTTGAGCTGCGCAAAGTCAATGTCGAGGCCCACGCGGCAACCCGTTTTCAGCTCTACGCCAAGTGCGGCTATATCATCGACCTCGGCCTGAATGACTGAGCGCGACAGCCGGTACTCGGGAATGCCGTAGCGCAGCATGCCGCCGGCAAAGGGCAGCTCTTCAAATACCGTCACCTGA
>CAYNVA010000232.1:0-8748 GCA_964400575.1 uncultured Thermodesulfobacteriota bacterium
GGCATCCTGAAATATCTCCTCCACATCGCGGGTCTTCTTTTCATAGCCGCTCTGGATTTCGATGAGGCGGGTATAGATGCCTTTCTGCTCAAGCAGGTCCCGGTGCGAGCCGCGCTCGATGATATCGCCTTCCTGCAGCACGATGATCTGATCGGCATTGCGCACGGTTGAAAGGCGGTGGGCTATCATGATGGTGGTGCGGCCCTTCATGAGGTTTTCAAGAGCGGCCTGCACCTGCTGCTCGGAATGCGTGTCCAGAGCCGAGGTGGCCTCGTCAAGAATCAGTATGGGCGCATTTTTCACCAGAGCCCGGGCTATGGCCATGCGCTGGCGCTGGCCGCCTGACAGGCGCACGCCCCTTTCGCCGATGACCGTATTATAGCCCTCGGGCATGGCCTGGATGAAGTCGTGGGCAAGGGCGGCTTTGGCCGCTTCTATAATCTGCTCCTGCGACACTTCGCGGCTGCCGTAGGAAATATTGTTGCTCACGCTGTCATTGAAAAGAACCGTTTCCTGCGCGACAAAAGCTATCTGCTCCCGCAGCGACCGTATGGTCACATCGCGGATATCAATGCCGTCTATCATGATGGCGCCGCCGTTGACATCATAGAACCGCAAAAGCAGGTTGGCTATCGTGGTTTTGCCCGCGCCGCTGTGGCCGACAAAGGCAACGACCTCACCGGCGGGGGCGCAAAAGCTGAGTCCCTTGAGCACGGGCCTTTCCTCATACTGGAAAACGACATCGCGAAACTCGATGCAGCCCTTAAACGGCGGCAGCGCGACAGCGCCCTGCCTGTCGGTGATGTCGGGCTTGATGTCGAGCACCTCAAAGACGCGCACGGCAGCGGCCATGCCCTTCTGCACCTTCATGTTCTCGCGGCTCATGGCCTTGATGGGTCGGAAGAGCATAGCCATGGCAGCCACAAACGAGAAAAATTCACCTGTGGTCATTGCGTCGGTGATAACAAGATAGCCCCCGCAGTAGATGAGGCCTGCCCCCATGACGCCGGCGCCGAAAAACTCCATGATGGGCGAGGCATAGGCGCTCACCCGAAGCGTTGCAAGGCTGACATCAAGCAGCCGCATGGTTTCATTGAAAAACCGCTTGTTTTCGTACTGCTCCATGCAGAAGGACTTCACGGTCTGATTGCCCGATATGGTCTCGTCGAGAAAGGTGGTCATGGAGCCCATGCGCTCCTGGGTCTTGCGGCTGAACCGGCGGTTCTTGGTGCCGAACCGAACGATGGGAATTGCCATCCAGGGCAGCACCAGAAAGCAGATGGCGGCAAGCTTCCAGTTCTGGTAAAACGCGACGCCGGTAAGGCCGATGACCGTAAAAACGCTTTCCAGAATCTTTTTGATGGAGTCAGACACGGACCGCTGCAGAATGCCGACATCGTTGGCGATGCGCGACATGAGCATGCCGGTGGAGGTCTTGCTGTAGAACGACAGCGACAGGCTCTGGATATGCCGGTAGAGAATGTCCCTGATATCCGTCACCACCCGCGTGCCCACATTGCCCATAAGATAGGATTGCCCGAAATCGGCGGCTCCCTTGATGAAGTAGGCAAGCACCACCAGCGCCGGTATCATGAAGAGCATGGCGAGGTCTTTTTTGAGAAACACGTCGTCGATGGCGGGCTTGATGAGATAGGCTATGGCAGACGTGGTTCCCGCAAGTATGGCCATGCAGATGACCGATCCGATCATGTATATCAGATATGGGCGGGCATACTGCAGCAGCCGCAGGTAAAGATTCATGATTGCGCGTTCTCCTTAATTCTTATTCAAAAGCTCCGTGATGGGAGCCAGCAGTTCTTCCTTGGTGTGATAGCCGACAAGTTTCCGGTATACCGTACCGTCGGCGCTGATGATGAGGGTAGCGGGAATGCCGTCGATACCGGTACGCTCAAGCACCTGTTCAGCGCCGCCCACCAGCACGGGATAGGATATCCCCAGGGCTGCGACCGCAGGCTGCAGGCTCTTGGGTGTCGCGGCATCAAAAGACACACCCACGACAACCACCCCCCTGTCTTTGTACTCGCGTGCAATCTGGGCAAGATGCGGCACCTCGATCTTGCAGGGCCCGCACCACGTGGCCCAGAAGTTCACCACCAGTACCTTGTGCCCCTGGCAGGGCAGCCGGGCTTCGCGCCCCTCTAAATCGGTAAACGGCACATCCCGGAACAGATCTGAGCACACCCCGATAGTGGCGGAAGGCTGCTCGCTGCAGCCAAGCGTGGCGCAGATAATGAGAAGGACTAAAGCATTTTTCATTCCACGGTCACGCTTTTGGCAAGATTGCGGGGCTGGTCCACATCAGTGCCCTTGAAGTCAGCCACATGGTAGGCAAACAGCTGCAGCGGTATCACCATGACAAAGGGGGCAAAAAGGGGATCGGTCTGGGGCAGATAGAGTATGTCATCGGCCTTGGAGCCAAGCACGGTGTCTCCGGCCATGGCAATGGCGATCACGCGGCCCTTGCGCGCTTTCACCTCTTCGATGTTGCTCAGTATTTTTTCATATATCGCGTCCTGCTGCGCCAGCACCACCACGGGCATATGCTCATCGATAAGGGCAATGGGGCCGTGCTTCATCTCGCCTGCCGGATAGCCCTCGGCATGGATATAGGAAATCTCTTTGAGCTTCAGCGCGCCCTCAAGGGCTATGGGGTAGATGATGCCGCGGCCCAGATAAAGAAAGTTCTTCGCCACGGCATATTTTTCCGCAATGGCCTTGATGGCGGGTTCATGCTCGAGGGCCTGCTCCACAAGATGGGGCACTTCGACCATATGCTGCATGAGCCTGCGGCTGGAGGGCCCGTCAATAGCTCCCCGTGCCCTGCCCAGATACAGGGCCAGAAGGAAGATGGCCGTCATCTGGCTGGTAAAAGCCTTGGTGGATGCCACGCCGATCTCCGGGCCGGCATGGGTGTAGAGCACATGGTCGCAGTCCCGCGCCAGGGTGCTTTCCACGACATTGCAGATACACAGGGTCTGCGACCCCTTTGTCTGTGCCTCGCGCATGGCTGCCAGGGTGTCTGCTGTTTCGCCCGACTGGGAGATGAGCACGACCAGGGTCTTGTGATTGACCATGGGGTTGCGGTAGCGGAACTCTGACCCGAGATCTACTTCAACGGGCAGACCCACCAGCTGCTCGATCATGAACTTCCCGACCAGGCATGCGTAATAGGATGTGCCGCAGGCCACAAAACAGATGCGGTCAAATGCCAGCACCCCCTCCTGAGTCAGATGCACGCCATCAAGAAAGACATCGTCGGAGTCCTCTATCAGGCGGCCCCGGAGCGTATCGATGATGGCCCGCGGCTGCTCGAATATCTCTTTGAGCATGAAATGCTTGTACCCGGCTTTTTCAGCCATAATCGGGTCCCAGGAGATATGGCGAGCAGCGCGCTGGACCGGCGACCCGTCAAGGGTGGAGATGCGCACGGACTGCGCATCAAGCACGGCAAGCTCGCCGTCACTCAGAAAAACGACTTCGCGCGTATGGCTGAGTATTGCGGGAATGTCGGAGGCCACAAAATTTTCTCCGCTGCCAAGGCCCAGAATAAGGGGGCTTTCCTTGCGTGCGGCGATTATCCGGTCGGGCTCTTTTTCGCACAGCACGGCAATGGCATAGGAGCCCCGCACCATGGCAAGGCCGGCGCGGACCGCCCCTTCAAAGGATGCGCCCTGCCGCATGAATTTCGCAAACAGGTGCGAGAGCACCTCGCTGTCGGTTTCCGAACTGAAGATGTCACCCTCGGCCTTCAGGCTGCTTTTGAGCTCTGTATAGTTTTCAATAATGCCGTTATGCACCACGGCAACGCCCTCATGATAGTGGGGGTGGGCATTGGCCTCGGAGGGCCTGCCGTGCGTAGCCCAGCGCGTATGGCCGATGCCGATGGAGCCGTCGAAGCATTCCCCCGCAAGCAGCTTGTCAAGCCGCGATATTTTCCCCTCGCAGCGGCAGATTTTGATTGCTCCGCCGTGAAAAATAGCAACGCCGGCGGAGTCATAGCCGCGGTATTCAAGCTTCCTGAGCCCCTCGATCAGGACTTCACTCGTATTTTTAGGGCCGATATATCCGACAATGCCGCACATGCTCTCTCCACCATTTGATAAATAAAAAGTTTAGAAGTCAGAATCCAGCAGCCAGAATTCAGTATAAAAAAAACAGAGAAACATTTCAGCGTCTGATTTGTCCGGAAGAAGCCAGTAAATTCATTGGAGCCCATATGTCTTCCATGCTGACTCCTGGCTTCTGACTCCTGACTTCCTATTAAACGTTATCCTTGCCTGTCTTCGGCAGCATGAAATTCTCATAATTCTTCTGGCTGCTGCGGGCCACCGCCAGCGTATTTTCCGGCACGTTTTTGGTGATCGTTGAGCCCGCGCCGATCAGGGCGTTTTTGCCGATCGTTACCGGCGCCACAAGGGCCGTATTGCTGCCGATAAACACATTGTCCTCAATCACCGTGGGGTGCTTGCGCCTGCCGTCATAATTGCAGGTAATGGTGCCGGCCCCCACATTCACGCCCGAGCCGATAGTGGCATCGCCGATATAGGTCAGATGGTTCACCTTGGAGCCGGTGCCGATGCGCGATTTTTTTATCTCCACGAAGTTCCCGACCCGCGCCCCTTCATCCAGAACAGCCTGCGGCCGCAGATGCGCAAAGGGCCCCACGGCGACATTGTCGGCTATCGTGCTCTCTTCTATCATGCACGAAGGCTTTATATGCACGCCATTGCCGATTTTTGAATCTTTAATCACGCTGTGCATGTCGATGATGCACCCGCAGCCGATCCGGGTTGCGCCGCGCAGCGACGTGCCGGGATGCAGGACGGTATCTGCCCCGATTTGCACAGCGGCCTCGATATAGGTAGCATGCGGATCCAGAATGGTCACACCGTTTGCCATATGCTGCCGGGCAATGCGGGCCTGCATGGCAGCCTCGGCCTTTGCCAGCCCCGCCCGGTCATTAATGCCCGCAACCTCTTCAAAATCGCCGGTCTTCACGGCCTGCACCTTCATGCCGGCTGCGGCGGCGATGGTTACGATGTCCGGCAGGTAGTATTCGCCCTGGTCATTATTGGTCTTCAGTTTCCCGAGCGCTTCAAACAGAAACGGCGCACGGCAGCAGTAGATGCCCGTGTTTATCTCACGGACTGCGCGCTGGGCCTCGGTTGCGTCGCGGTGCTCGATAATGCCGCACAGGTCGCCCCCGCCGGTCCGCAGGATGCGGCCGTAGCCCGCAGGGTTGTCAAGCTCCACAGTAAGCACGCTCACGCAGGCCTGGTTTTGCCGGTGCGCTGCAAGAAATGCCTCGAGCGTCGCCGTGGTGATAAGCGGCACATCGCCGCACAAAATCAGCACGTCGCCCTCAAAGCCTTGAAGATGCGGCCCGGCCATCAGCACGGCATGGCCGGAGCCAAGCTGCTCTGCCTGCAGGACGATGTCAACCTGCTGGGCCTGCAGCGCAGCCTCGACCTTGTCTTTCTGGTGGCCTGCAACCACGATAATGCGGGAGCTCCCGAGGGCCCGGGCAGCCGCCACCGGATAGGCAAGCATGGGCCTGCCTGCCACGGGGTGCAGCACCTTCACCAATTCTGATTTCATCCGCGTACCCTTGCCTGCTGCAAGGATGACACTGACCAGATAGTGCATACCAATGATATCCTTTTGAAGAAACCTTGACAATGCCGGAAGTTTCGTGGCAGTATACACCCCGTAGTTGATTTAGACAAGTAAACTCTGTAACCAGCGAACATGCCATGAAAAAACATTACCTGCTGCTTGCCCTGCTGTGCCTGTTGACCGTAATGGGATGCGCTTCCACTCCGGCTAAGCCCCAGCTGACGGTCTCTGATGAAGAATCTTTCAACAAGGCCATGGCCCATTTCCGCCTCGGCAACTACATCGATGCCATCCCGGTCTTTGAAGAGGTGCGTGAAAAATTCCCCATGAGCCCCTATGCCGTGCTTGCCGAGCTTCGTCTTGGGGACTGCCATTATTTTAAAGAAGAATATATTGAGGCTTCCCACTTTTTCGACAATTTCCGGCGCCTGCACCCCAGCAACCCGCAGGTTGCCTACAGCATCTATATGCGCGGCATGTGCGCCTACCAGCAGGTGCTCTCCCTGGACCGCGACCAGACATTTGCCGAAGAGTCTGTGGAGCAGTTTCAGCAGCTGTATGAAATCTTTCCGCAGAGCCCGTACACAGGCAGGGCGCTCCTGCGCCTTGCCGAGGCTAAACGCCAGCTTGCCGCACGGGAAATTTTTATTGGTAATTTCTATTTAAAGAAGAAAAATTATATGGGCGCCATTGAGCGCTACAACCGGGCCCTCAAGCGCTATCCCGACCAGGCAGAGAAAGACAAGGTGCTCATGCTCATCGGTCAGGCCACCATACGGTCGGGCGATGAAAAGCGCGGCATAAAAATCCTTGAATTCATGATGAACAAATATCCCGACAGCCTCTATGGCCCTGAGGCAAAAATGATGATAGAGAACCCGTCGACAGCCTTTCCAAAAGAATCAAAAATGAGCAAATTGATCAAAATCGATTAGTAAGAAAACGTTGGGGTTCGTACCTCAACCCAGCCTGCGCAAAACTATCCCGGCAAACTATAGTCCGTCAATAATCCGACAATGCCTCTTTATCGCCATGCTGGCAAAAGCCGGCATCTAGGGTTTTAAGAGTCAGGTGTTTTCTGGACCCCGTTTCGCAACGGGGTGAGGGTTTTTTAAAATTTTATCAATAATGAAAATAGTGCTATCGGCTACAAAATATTGAAAAACGCTCTGGTTCGAATAAGGTTCGATTGATTTCCCTGGTTAAAAAAACAAGCTGACCAATAAAACTACTTCAACCAATTAAACCAATGCAACTAATGTAACCAACCCAACCAGTACAACCAATCTAACCAATTAAACTTTTTTCAATCACTTCCACAGCCCGTGCAAGGGCTTCATCCAGCCTGTCAACGCCCGGGCCGCCAGCCTGCGCCATGTCGTCGCGGCCGCCGCCGCGGCCGCCGATAACAGGTGCCGCCGCCTCTATAATCTTTTTGGCCGATACTCTGCCTGCAATGTCCTTTGTCACCATAGCCAGCAGCTGCGCCGTACCCTCTGCCGTAGCAGCAAGCACCAGCACGCCCGAGCTCAATTTATCGCGCACCTTGTCGCCGTAGCTGCGCAGGGTCTTAGGGTCCTGTCCGCTCACGCGCGTCACGAGAACCCTCACCCCGCCAATGTCGCGCACGCCGTCAAATACTGATGAGGCCTCTTTTGCCATGATCTGGCTTTTCAGCTTCTCGATCTCTTTCTCAAACCCCTTCTGAGCAGCAAAGAGCTTTTCGACCCGGTCGGCAACCTGGGCCGCATCGGTTTTCAGAAGGTCTGCCGCGCGGGCAAGCACCGCCTCCTGCTGCTGCACATACAGGCAGGCTCCCTCGCCAGTCACAGCCTCGATGCGCCGAACCCCCGCTGCCACAGCGCCTTCGCTTATGATCTTGAAAAGGCCGATACAACCGGTGGCGTCGATATGCGTGCCGCCGCACAGCTCCATGCTGAAATCCCCCACGCTCACCACGCGCACCGAGTCGCCGTATTTTTCGCCAAACAGCGCCATGGCCCCGCGGCTGATGGCCTCCTGCTGCGCGAGCTGCTCCACTCCCACTGCCGCATTCTGCCGGATGAGGCTGTTTACTTCATGCTCAATACGTGCAAGGGACTCCTTGCCGATCGCCTCAAAATGAGTAAAATCGAAGCGCAGCCGCTGCGGGGTGACAAAAGAGCCGGCCTGCTTGACATGCTTGCCAAGATGTTGCTGCAGCACGGCCTGCAAAATATGTGTGGCCGTATGATTATTTGCTGTTGCGGTGCGCAGATGCACGTTGACAATCAGCTGCGCCTCGTCTCCCGTTTTGACCTGTCCCTTCAAAATTTTTCCTTTGTGCACGATAAGATCGGGCAGGGGCTTTGCCGTGTCGGTAACGGCGATTTGACAGTTTTTGCCGCTGATAAGACCCGAATCACCTGCCTGGCCGCCCGATTCACCGTAAAACGGGGTTTCGGCTGCTATAATCTCAATCTCGTCGCCGCTTGAGGCCTCCCGGACAAGTTCGCCGCTCTTGATGATATGGGTAATGCGGGATGAGCAGGTGAAGCTTTCATAACCTTTGAATACAGTCTTCTCACCGTCCTGCACTATCTTTTTATAAATAGCGCCAATGCTTTCTTCGCCCGAGCCCTTCCAGGCCTGCCGCGCACGGGTTCGCTGCTCCTGCATGGCCGCTTCAAACCCGGCCTGGTCAAGGGTCATGCCCTGCTCGCGGGCAATGTCTGCGGTAAGGTCAACAGGAAAGCCGTAGGTGTCATACAGCTTAAAGGCCGCCTCGCCGGAAATCTCCGCGCAGCCTTTTGTTTGAAGGCGCTCCATTTCTTCCTGCAGAATTTTCAGCCCCGACTCAAGCGTGGCCGTAAAAGTCTGCTCTTCGCTCAAGACCACCCTGGCAACATAGTCAATAGAGCGAAGCACTTCGGGATAGACATCCTGCAGCTGCCGGGCCACCACGCGCACCGATTCGAAAAGAAACGGGCGGGTGATGTCAAGCAGCTTGCCGTGCCGGGCTGCCCGGCGCATGATGCGCCGCAGCACATAGCCCCGGCCTTCATTGGATGGCATGACGCCGTCGGCCACAAGAAATGCCACGGCCCTGCTGTGATCGGCGATAATGCGCAT
>CAYNVA010000233.1:0-4058 GCA_964400575.1 uncultured Thermodesulfobacteriota bacterium
TAGATGATGCCGGGCACGCTGCGGGGAAGCGCCGCTCCGGGGTAGCAGATGCCGTAGCCCATGGTGTCGCAGGCCCGTATTTTTATGGGAATGCCGCTTTCATCCATCAGGTCGCGCAGCTTCAGGGCAAAGGGCACGACAAAGCCGTAGAAGTCCGCGCGCGTGATATCTTCAAAATGGCACCGGGGCCGCACGCCGATATCAAGGGCCGCCTTGACAATATCAAGATACTGCTCCATGGCCCGCTTGCGGCTGGTCTGGAGCTTTTTAAATATATGATAGTCAGAGCAGCTCACCAGGATCCCCGTCTCCTTGATGCCCATCTCTTTCACGAGCTTGAAGTCGTTCTTGGTGGCCCGTATCCAGCTTGTAACTTCCGGGTACCGGTAGCCGCGCTCCTGGCACTGCCGCACAGCCTCCTTGTCCTTGTCGCTGTAAATGAAAAATTCGCTCTGCCGGATAATGCCCTTTGGGCCGCCAAGTCTGTGCAGCAGGTCATACAGGGTCACGATCTGCTCGACCGTGTAGGGCGCTCGCGCCTGCTGGCCGTCGCGGAAGGTCGTGTCGCTTATCCAGAGATCATCGGGGCAGGACATGGGCACCCGCATATGGTTGAACGGGATCTTCGGGATCTCGTCATAGCTGTAGAGCTCCCGGTACAGGTTGGGGTCGCGAACATCCTGAAGGGTATATTTAAAATTAGTGTGGATCAGCGTATTTGTTTTTCTGCTGAATCTAAGCATGGCCATCTACCTCCATCCAAAATTTGTATATATGTATGATTGTATACAAGTATTCAACTTTGTCAAGCAGAAATTTCTGAAGCAGGCAGGAGGGGGATTTCCGAAGGATATTCGAAGCGTACGGGCTCTAAGCAGTAGGGGTTCAAAATTTTGAACTCCTGCAACCATAAGTCGCTTTGCCAAAAACCCTGTGTTATGCCTTGTGTGGATGGAGTTTCAGCTCTTGATCGATACGCTCGGCCAGGAATATTTTCAGGAGAGATTGATACGGCACATCTCTTTTGTTGGCCAATAGCCGCAGCTCCTCCAGCATGGATTCAGGAAGGCGTAGAGAGATGGCTTTAACCGAGGGTTTCAAATCAGGGAAGATGGTTTTTTTTGCCTTTCCCCAATTAATGTAATCAGCGGAGTCATGAGAAGCCCAAAAAGCTCTTTCCTCTTCTTCGTTCATAAATTTAGGGATTTTATTTTTCATGGTTTTTAAAAACCTCCTTCTCTGATCGGCTCATATCTCTGGCGGAAATAACACGGATTAAATCTTTGCGTACGGTAAAAACTACGAATAACAACCGTGCCATATCGGTTTGCCCCAGGGCATAAAACCGTGTTTCTTTTTGGGAATGCGTTTCATCCTGGGCCACGATGAGCGGCTGGTTAAAGAATATTTGCTCACATTCAAACGGGGAGACACCGTGCTTAAGCCGGTTCTTTTCAAAGTTCCCTTTGTCCCAGTCAAAACCAGTGCATTTAGAATAATCCATGTTGTCCATGCTGAAATAAGTATATATTGGTAATATACAATTGTCAAGGCCTAACGCTAAAGGTCACTGGATTTCACGTAGCGCAGCGGAGTGAAATTCCAGTCCGGGTGGGTGCAGCATAGCGAAACCCACCGATTGTTTTGCAATCATTAATGGGTGACCCTTTTTTTGTTTTGCAGAAGGGCAGTCAGGCTGAATTTTTATTGAGGGTCCGGGAAAAATTTAAAAAGCATAAAAAATTTGATAAAATATATTGCATTAACATTTAATCAATAGTATTCGATTTCATAAATTATTAATATGCTCTTGTGCAATCAGCACTAATTCCGGCTTTTATAGTGTGACATGCTTCTCTCGACGCTTATGATTTAAGGCGAAAGGATTATTGCATGAAAAAGACAGCTCGATCCATTATAGCATTACTGCTCATCCCGTCTTTTATTTTTGCAAACAATGCCGCGGCTAAAATCAATGCTATGGGAGGTTGGAAAAATTATTTATCACCGCAACCGAAGACATTGAGCACCGAATTCGTGCAAAAGACAATCACGTATGTGGAAAACAAAATTGGAAAAATTGATACTGCGCATATCAAATATTTTACCCTTTTAGCCAATGACTTTTATTTTTTACCGGTTAAAGCCGGAAACAATATCTTTAGCACATTATTTTATTGGAAAAAAACAGACGGGATGGAATTTGCTTTTTTGCTGACCTATGACAGGTTCAAGAAAGCCGTATCATACGAGTTTCCCAATGGCAGAACCTATCTCGTTAGTCTCTCTGGAATAAAACAGTTTTTCAACTCTGATTTTAATTTCCAGCCCGTACATATCGAAATGGGCCCCCTCTATGGGATTTTTGCAATTCCTTTTTTAATTTCAGGAGCAGTAGCGCTCGTTTTTGTGTTCCCGATCTTTTCTGTTTTTTCGCTATTTATTGACCTTACCTATAATGACTTTTTTGAATGGCTTGCCGCAGGCGCTGCTGTAGTCTATTGTTTACCGTTGTTATTGCTTTTAAATGGAGATCATGGACCCTCATTCTATGCTTTTCTGCTTTATTGGTACGGTGCTGCGGTGGCATTGCTGCTGTCTGAGCTTCTATTAATACTTCCATCAGTACCTTCTGATACAGATAAGGCTAACACTGCATATAGCGATGTCTGGGGCAGCTCCAGCCAGGATGTATTTGCCGTAGGCAGTATCCAGATAAATACAAGTGAAGAGTATAAGGGTGTTATTGAACACTTTGATGGCAGCTCCTGGAGCCCGATGGAAATCGATATCGACGATAAGCTGATTTCCGTATGGGGGAGTTCCGGCAGTGATGTGTTTGCCATCGGTTACTCCGGCGCCATTCTGCATTATGACGGGAGCGCCTGGAGCACTATGAAGACCAGCCCCCCTTATACTTACTTCAAAGATATATGGGGAAGTTCCGGTAGCAATGTGTTCGTAACCGGCACTGCATACAATCCTGAAAATTACAGATATTCAGCTATTCTGTTGCATTTCGATGGAAGCACGTGGTCCTCTATGCCAACCGCTTTAATTGGACAGGATACTTTTATAAGTTCTATTTGGGGAAGCGCTGATACAGATATTTATGCTATAAGCTCGTATAACTCTGAAAGCGGCCACCATGATGTAATCCAGCATTATGACGGAAAATCATGGAGCATCAGGGAAAATCCTGCAGTTGATGATGAGTGCGAAATGTGCAGTGTATGTTATAGCTTAGCAGGCAACTCTGGAAATAATATCTATGCAGCATGTGAAATGGGATTCTACCATTACGATGGGGGCATCTGGGAACAAATTCCTGATTCTCTTGGTAGCTCAAATCCATCACCAAATGCAGTTTGGGTAAGCGCAGCAGGCCTTGTTATTGCAGTGAGAGAAGGCTATATAGATAAGCTTTCCGGTAATGAGTGGACTAGAATGAAAAAAATCAGCTCTTATCTCAATGGCGTATGGGGCACATCGGATACGGATATATTTGCCGTGGGAGGAAATAAAACAATCCTGCACTATAATGGAATAAGATGGCGCAACATGTCTAATTGAAATTACAAATTTTTAGTGGGGGATGGAAATTATTCAGTTCTTTAGCCTGGGTCAAGAGATGATGGATGTACCGTATCTGGTACCGTATCTGGGGTCTTTATCTTGACATTTCGAGGTTGTTGAAAAAGCCATTTGTCAAGATAAAGATTTGACCCCAATTTATTGGTTAGGCCTTTTCTCTAAAAAGTCAACACTACGTGATACTATTGAATGCAATCAACTTTTGGTTTTTTGCCATCAATGCTGTGGCTTCTCAAAGGGCCTGCGCCGGTCTTTGGGTTTGTCCAGGCGTGAACCCATTCTGCCTTCTGTTGTAAGCTCGACAAGATTGTCATACTTTTCATACTCTTTGGGCAGCTCAAACAGGGAGCTTTCCTGTTCCCCTTTAACAAGAAACCCAAATGGGGTTAAATCTTTATCTTGACATTTCAGGTTGTCAAAAATGCAAATTGTCAAGATAAAGATTTGACCCCGGATACGGTCCC
>CAYNVA010000234.1:0-12336 GCA_964400575.1 uncultured Thermodesulfobacteriota bacterium
GCGGTTGGGCCCGCCACCGAGAACCATGATTTTGCGGTTCTGGCTGATCGGGTTATTGTCCGACTTGTGATAATTTGAAAAATAATAGGCTGCATTCTCAACGCCGCTTACGCGCACGGCTTCCCATGATTCTGCCATACCCAGTCCCAGGCGCTGATCGCGAATGGTTTTTTCCGGCACCTCAAGAATACGGGCAAGGTAGCGGTCGGCAAAGCCGTCTTTCTTGGCCTGTACCAGCAGATCACCTGGAACCTGTTTGCCCTTACAGGCCAGAACTTTTTCCTCAAGTTCCACAAGCTCTTTCATCTGCTGGATGAACCATGCCTTGATATAGGTCTTCTCATGCAGCGTTTCCACACTGGCGCCTTTGCGCAGGGCCTCGTACATGATGAACTGCCGCTCGCTGGTGGGCGTTGCAACCATGCTCATGAGCTCTTCAAGGGATCGCTTATTGAAATCCTTTGCAAACCCGAGACCGTGGCGGCCTGCTTCAAGGGAGCGAATGGCCTTCTGAAACCCCTCCTTGTAGTTTTTGCCGATGCTCATCACCTCCCCTACGGCGCGCATCTGCGTGCCGAGCAGATCAATCACACCGGGAAACTTTTCAAAGGCCCAGCGGCAGAACTTCACCACCACATACTCTCCCGAGGGCGTGTACTTCTCAAGTGTTCCATCGCGCCAGTAGGGAATTTCGTCCATGGTGAGGCCGCCGGCAAGCAGCGATGAAACAAAAGCAATGGGGAAGCCGGTTGCTTTTGAGGCAAGGGCTGATGAGCGCGATGTGCGGGGGTTTATCTCGATCACCACAATACGGCCGGTTTCAGGATTATGGGCAAATTGTACATTGGTGCCGCCGATGACGCCGATGGCCTCGACGATATCGTAGGAGTGCTTCTGCAGGCGCGCCTGCAGCGCGGGGGCTATGGTGAGCATGGGCGCAACGCAGTATGAATCGCCCGTATGCACGCCCATTGCATCCACATTTTCGATAAAGCAGACCGTTATTTTCTGATTTTTGGCGTCGCGCACGACCTCAAGCTCAAGCTCTTCCCACCCGAGCACCGATTCCTCAATCAAAATCTGTCCGATGCGGCTTGCCGATATGCCGCGGCTGGCAACCACCCGCAATTCATCAACGTTATATACAAGGCCCCCGCCCGTACCGCCCATGGTATAGGCGGGCCGCACAACCACCGGATAGCCCAGCCGTGAGGCCACCTGCTCAGCATCTGCGACAGTGTATACGGCCTCGCTATCGGGCATGTCGATACCCAGCCGGTTCATGGTTTCCTTGAAGGCAATGCGGTCTTCGCCGCGCTCGATTGCGTCAAGGTTTACGCCGATAACCTTCACCCCGTATTTATCAAGCACGCCCATTTTGCTGAGCTCGGAGGAAAGGTTCAGACCTGTCTGGCCGCCGAGGTTCGGCAGCAGAGCATCAGGCCGCTCTTTAGCGATGATTTTTTCCAGCACATGCACATTGAGCGGCTCGATATAGGTCTGGTCAGCCATGCCGGGATCGGTCATGATGGTTGCGGGGTTTGAGTTCACGAGCACGATTTCATACCCGAGTGTCCGCAGGGCCTTGCATGCCTGTGTGCCCGAATAGTCAAACTCGCAGGCCTGGCCGATCACGATGGGGCCCGAGCCGATAATCATCACTTTTTTAATGTCCTGGCGTTTTGGCATGTGCTGCTCTCCTTTAGCTTTACAATGAGGTTGGCAAATCCTAAAAAATTAATGTGTAGTTGTAGCACAAAACGCTTTATAAAGATAATTTTTCCGGCAAATTTAATTAATATTTCATGCAAAAAACAGCGGCCCCAAAAATCACTGCGGCTGCCTGCCGCGCAGGAAACAACCACTTGAAAAAACTTGAAAAAAACAAGGTTGGCTGATGATTAGATGATTTGCAAAACCTTCTAATCGCCTAACCCTCTAACCTTCTACTCCTCTGACCTTCCAAACCCCGCCCCCCGACCTCTTAAGCCATGCCTCTTGCATTCCCCGGCCTGATGTTTTAAACTAAATTATATGGAGAAAATGCCTCGCGCTTGTTTGTTTTACTGCCTGTTGCTCTGCGTGTTGTGCCTTCTGGACGGCTGCATACGGACAGTGGTGCGTCTGGATCTGGACACCTATCTGCAGCAACCGGAGTCCTATAAGGGGCAGGATATTGTCATCACCGCATCCCTTGATGACGTGCTTGCCCGCTACAGTCTGTATAAAGGAAAAAAAATAGAGGTGACGGCCCCCGTGGCCTATTACAGATCCTATGGCTTCTGGACATGGCACCTGCTTCAGACGGAAAACGGCAAAAGCCTGCGGGGCTATACGCATCATTACCGCATCGAGCCGGGCTGGGATGCGGTTAATCTACTTCTCCGCGCCATATACAAAAAAAGGCCGGTGACAGTGATCGGCATACTGGAAAAGGACGGGCTGGATATACAGCGGCTCACCTGCGACAATGAAAGCGCCACCACGAGCTACAAGCCCCCCCGGCCGGGAAGCGGCTGGTGGATGCTGCGTTACTGATTGACACCCTATGAATTTTTTTACCTGCCGTTTTTTTTAGGCGTATGCCAGCTGTCGGGATCCCGGCTCAGAGGGTCTTCAAGCACCAACAGCATGCTGCGCCCAGGATCAAAATATACCCTTCATGTGCTCAATCCGAAATCTGCAATCCGGCGAAGCATTCCGCAGGAATCAAATCCAAAATCACAGCAGCTCTTTTCTTCCGCGCAGCTCCAGCTCCTCAACAATCCTTCGGACATCCTGCGCGCGATCCCGCGGTACCACCAGCAGGGCATCATCGGTCTCAACAACCACAATATCCTTAAGACCGACAATTGCCACAAGTTTACTGGGCGAGTAGACCATACAGTTCTCGGACTCAACGGCGATCACATCCCCGCGCAAGACATTGCCGACGCTGTCCTTGGCGGAAATGTCATAAATGGCTGACCAGCTGCCGATATCGTTCCAGCCGAAATCGCCCACAAGCGTGTAGACTTCATCTTCTTTTTCCATAACGCCGTAATCAATTGATATCGGCTGCACCTTGCCATAGGCCTCGGCAATGGCTGCAGTGATCGAAGGCTTGCCCCAGCTATCCTTGAGCGGAAAAAGCAGGTCGTGCATGGCTGGCAGATGTTTCTTTACGGCTTCAAGTATAACAGAAGCTTTCCATGCGAACATTCCGGAATTCCATAGGAAATTACCTTTTGCAATATATTGCAGAGCACACTCGATGTCCGGTTTTTCATAAAACTGCTCCACCCGGTAAGCCCCTGCGCGGCTCCGGGAGCTGTCGTACTGAATATAGCCGTATCCGGTTTCAGGCTGTGTGGGCGCAATGCCGATCGTGACAAGTGCGCCGGTTTCACTGGCTGCATCGGCTGCAGCTTTAAGGCAGGCGCGAAAGCCGTCAGGATTACCGATATGATGATCAGCGGGCAGCACAAGCATGACAGCATCGGGATCCTGCTGGTAGAGTTTCGTCGCTGCAAGACAGATGCAGGGGGCGGTGTTACGGCCCACGGGCTCGACAATGATATTCTCGGCAGGCACATCGGGAAGCTGCTCCCGCACCAGGGCCGCCTGTTCAGCGCCGGTTACTATCAGAATATTGCGCAGGGGCACCAGCGGCACGATACGCTCCACTGTCTGCTGCAGCATGGTGCTGTCTCCGGTTATATCCAGCAGCTGCTTGGGCATAGCGCCCCTGCTGCGCGGCCAGAACCGCGTGCCCCTGCCTCCAGCCATAATCACTGCGAACAGCATACATCCTCCTTAAAGCTGTAATTTTTGATTCTGCAATCAATATCAGTGGGTATTTCTAATGATCTTTATATTTTTGTTTATGGTATTTCAGAAAAGAAGCCAGAATTCAGTAGTCAGAATTCATAATAGAAGACAGAGAGACCTCTGGGATTTTGCTTATTTCTTACAAACAATCAGAGACTAAAACGATACGGGTATTTTTTCATGCTGGATTCTGACTCCTGCATTCCAACTTCTGGCTCCTGACTCCTGAATTCTGACTTCTATCTTGTATGCCCAACAAATTTTGGATAAGAGGACAATTTTTTCAATAATCTGGACAATAGACAGTCCGCAGGTGCTTGTCAATTGATATCACATGCCCGGGCCCGCTGCTGCGGAAACCAGTAGGGCATGGCATTTAAAATTATCTATGCAGACACCCTTTCCTTAATCCCAATACATGTAAATTAGAGGTATAATAATTGAAAAAATAAAATCTCAGCGTCATTCCGGCTTGCCCGGAATCTTTTCCACCACAGCGTAAGGATTCCGGACAAGCCGGAATGACAGGAATGATGTTGATTACGAGAAATTTTATCTCATCCTACAAAATCAAATGTGAAGATCTGCTAGAGCATTTTTTTACTATAGACGGTTTATCTAATTCTGTCATCTCGACCGCAGGGAGAGATCTTGGGCTGAAGTACAATCAAGGTGTTAAGATTTCTCATCCCGCTTGCACCGGGATTCGAAATGACAATGAGGCTGCAGCATTTGAAAAAATGCTCTATTGACGAATGAGGGTGAAAAGCATAGTTTGTTATTTCTAAAAATCATTTTAAGGAACAACAGACACCCATGACCGATAAACCCGGCTTCAAAGCCATTGAAAAACGTATCAGGGAACTTCTCGAAAAAAACAACGGCATCTCCCCTGCCCGTATGCTTATGCTTCTGAGGCGCGCCGACAGCAGCCCGTCTCTGGATGTCGAAAAAGAAATGGGCGGGCTGCAGGAAATAGCTGATGATAAAAAAACCGAATAAGGCGGGTCTGCCCGCTATGACAACAGCTGCAGCTCTTCATTTGCATGCATGAGACGGTATGCCACAATCCGGACGATAAACCGGTGGAAGGCGGATGCCAGCCCGGCGTCCTCCTGCTCCATGCGGGAAAGCGATGCTGCTCTGAGACGATAAAGCACACTGGGCCGCTCGGTGCAGACAGATGCCGAGCGCGTCATATTCAGATACAGCCCCATCTCCCCCACCACGGTGCCCGGCCCCATGGTGCGCAGCCTCTTGCGCGTGCCGTCGGGCAGTTCAAGGTATGCGGTGACGGTGCCCGTCTCGATAAAATACAAATCATCTGCAACCAGACCCTGCCTGAAAAGCGTGTAGCCTGAAGGCGCCTCCATGCGCTCAAGATATCGCATAAGCCCGGCTATCATGGCGCGCTGCGGGAAAAGCGCTGCCAGGTGCTGCTCAAGTGTGCGGCTTTCAGCTTCACCCGTGCTGCTGTGCGCCTGCAGAAGCTCCTCCTCGCACCATTCGATGGCATAATCCATATCGGGAAAAATCCGGCAGTGCCGGGGCTCCGGCGCCAGTAGGCCCTCTTCATTCAGCATGGCGCGCACCTCGTCCTGCAGATGCACGAATATGAGGCAGCCGTCGTTTGCCTCGGCAAACTGGCGCATCTTTGAAAAAATGAGGACTGAGGATGAATCGATGCCGCTCACAAACTTGAAATCAAGAATTACCTGCCGCGCCGGGATTGCTGCTTCTGCGCTCATAAGGCCGCGCACATGCACGAGCAGCGTATAGGCGGTGCCGAAGAAAATATAACCCTGAAGCCTGAGAATGGCGATTTCATTGCCGCGGTCCATAAGCAGTTTCTGCTCGTTGAATGATCGCTGAACATTGCTGTGATAAATCGCGCCGGTCAACTCGGTCTTAACAACGTTAATGCGGCTATAGTTAAAAACAAATAAAACTGTCGCCGCCATAATGCCGACGCCGACGCCCGGCACAAATCCGAAAATAGCTATAATCACAAGGATAATAAGTACAAGGGCATAATCAAAGCGTGACAGCCGCCGCCAGCCGTCATACACCCATTCGATTATCAGCGACAGGCCAAGGTACAGCAGCAGCCCCCCAAGCACCGGACGCGGAAAAAAATTGAGCAGCGAGGTGCCGGCAAGCAGCACCACCGCGCACAGCAGCGCTGCAACCATGCCCGACAGGCGGCTCGTGGCGCCGGCAGTAAAATTAAGAAGGCTGCGGCTCAGGGTAATGCAGCCAACAAGTCCACCCAGTGGCGCGGCAAAAACATTTGCCATGCCGTTTGACTTAAGCTCGGCATCAAGGTCGATATCGGTTCTGGATGCGATTTCAATGCTGGCAGCGTTCAGGAGAATAACCATGGCCGCAACGGACAGAAGAGCAAGCAGGCTGGGCGCCTGCGCGAGCAGCACGCCCCACTTAATCTGATCGGGCGCGAGCGCCCTGAGCGAATGAATGAGCAGATCTTCCGGAAGCGGCGTCAGCAGCCAGCCCGTTGCAGCGGCCTGTGCAGGGGCTATGCCGCTGAGATACAGCACGGCATGCACTGCAATGATGCATGCAAGCAGCAGCGCGGGCATAATGAGATAATGTTTCCAGCGGCGAAGCGCCACTGTCAATCCAAGGGCCAGCGCCAGGCCCGGCGCCCAGTGCATAATCTGCTCCGGCCGCGCAAGCACCCCCAGATTGGCCATAGTCAGAGACAAGCCGTTCATCACGCTAAAGGAGCCGCTTACGAGCAGCCACCCCGTACCGGCAAGAAACCCCCCGACAACCGGATAGGGAATAAACCTGATCCAGCGGCCCATGCTGAACCTGCCGAGAATATAAAGCGCCACCCCCGTCAGTACCGTACTCAGCACAATGGCGGCCCACAGGCTTGCATACAGCGAACTGTCACCGGGGTCGTGCCCGATGCGCGCTGCAATTGATGCCGCCATAAGGGACATAATGGCTGAGATATTGGCATCGGGGCCGGCAATGATAAATGGCGAAGAACTGCGGCAGGCAACGGCAAAACCGATAATCACGGCGCTCACCAGGGCGCTTGAAATGCCCAGGTCTATATACGATGCAAGATCCCCTGAGAAAATAAGGGCTGCATAGGACAGGCTGGCAATAAGAGTCATCAGGCCCGACATAAAGCCTGCAAAAATATTTGCAGCACTGTCACGAGGCCGAAACATGTGCTGTAAACCAGGCATAACGCGCATGATATCCACGGTGCTTTCCTCTCAATATAAAAGTCTTCCGGCTAAAATCTATGGGTCTCAAAAGATAGAAGTCAGGATTCAGTAGTCAGCATCCAGAAGTTGGAATTCAGAATTCAGGAGCCAGCAGTCAGCATGAAAAAAAACAGCGGGAACATTACAGTATCTGCTTGTCTGAAAAAAACAAGTATACTCCTTGAAGCCGCTGTGTCTTCTGTTCTGAATTCTGGCTACTGAATTCTGGCTTCTTTTCTAAAGGACCTTCAACATAAAACAAAGCCTATTAAAAAAATACCCGCTGATATTGTTGTTGAATTCTTTAAAATAGTATCAAAAAAACAGGGCTGCGGCAAATACTCCTTTTACGAGTGCAGTCTGCAGTGCAGCCGCGGGTGATGCGGCTCCGCGTTGCGTGGTTTCTCTGTTGACATCTAGGCCGCAGGCTTTTATAATCTCCTATTCTTTTTTTATATTAATCGCATCTTACAAAGAGGCCTATCATGATTGAACGCGGGTTTACCAACAAAAAGCTCGATGACGCTGCCATTGCCGAACTCAAGGCCCGTGCCCGGCGGGCGCGGGGCGATATTCTTACCATGACGACACTGGCTGCATCAGGCCATCCGGGCGGCTCCATGTCATCGCTTGAAATGTATCTGACCCTGTATGCCTGCGCGCGCGTATTTCCCGGCGATCCCCATAACCCCGACCGCGACCGCATTGTCATCAGCCACGGGCATACCTCACCGGGGGCATACTCTGCTCTTGCCGCGACAGGATTCTTCAATCGCGAAGACGTGCTGACGGGCTTCCGCAGGGCTGGCAGCATCTTTGAAGGCCATGTGGAGCGCACGGTGCCCGGCATCGAATGGGGCACGGGCAATCTCGGGCAGGGCCTGTCGGTCGGCTGCGCTTTTGCTCTGGGGGCCCGCCTGAAAAAGAAAAAGTATCACAGCTTCGTTGTCATGGGCGATGGCGAGCAGCAGAAGGGGCAGATATCTGAGGCCCGGCGCTTTGCGGTAAAATACAATCTTTCAGATCTCACCGTGCTGATCGATTACAACCGCCTGCAGATCTCCGGCGATACGCATCAGGTCATGCCCCAGAACATCAAGGAAAACTTCCTCTCAGACGGATGGAAGGTCATGGAAATCGACGGCCACAACCTGCATGAAGTGTATGGCGCCCTTCATACCGCTGTCAACGATACCACAGGCCCCATGGCCATCATAGCGCGCACCGTCATGGGCAGGGGCGTATCGTTTATGGAAAACCTGGCCAAATACCATGGCTCAACACTCACAGAGGAGCAGTATCTCAAGGCCATGACCGAGCTCGGGCTACCCCCTGAGCTTGAGCCGTATAAGGAAAAACGAAAAAATACACCCGTCAATGACGAGCATCGCCTGGCTGCTAACCCTATCACTATTGAGCCCGGCGACCCCATTATCTATGCCGCTGACACCAAGACTGACAACCGCTCCGCCTTCGGCAGCGCCCTGAAAAGCATTGCCCTGGCAAACAGGGACCTTCCAGGTGCGAGCCCCATAGCTGTTTTTGACTGCGATCTGGCCACCTCCGTCAAGGTCGACGGGTTTGAGTCTGTTCAGCCCGGCCATTTCTTCCAGGCGGGCATTCAGGAGCACAATGCTGCTGCCATGGCAGGTGCCCTCTCCGCCGACGGCGTGGTCTCATTTTTTGCCGATTTCGGCGTCTTCGGTGTTTGCGAGACCTATAACCAGCACCGCCTGAGCGACATTAACCATGCAAACCTCAAGCTCGTGTGCACTCATGTGGGGCTAGATGTCGGGGAAGACGGAAAAACCCACCAGTGCATCGATTATGTGGGGCTGTTCCAGAACCTGTTCGGATTCAAGGTCGTGCTGCCCGCAGACCCCAACCAGACGGACCGCGCCACGCGATTCGTTGCGACAAACACCGGCAATTTTTTTCTGGGCATGGGCCGCTCAAAGACACCGACCATCCTTGACGAAGCGGGCAGCCCCTTTTTCGGTGATGATTACCGTTTCACCTATGGCGCAATCGATGTGATACGGCAGGGCACGGATGCCACCATCATGACCTGCGGCTGCATGCTGGCGCCTGCCATAAAGGCATGGGAAGTTTTAAAAACAAAAGGCGTCAGCGTGCGCCTGCTCAATATCTCCTGCCCCAAAGACCTTGACGAAGACGTTCTTGCCGAGGCCGCGGCCAACGGCATCATCATTACCTATGAAGATCACAATGTTCACACCGGGCTTGGCAGCATCGTTGCAAACCACCTTGCCACACGGGGGCTTCGTGCCAGGCTGCGCAAGCTGGGGGTTACGGCCTATGGCATGTCGGGCCCAACGGCCGATGTCTTCAAGGCTGCCGGGCTTTCAGCAGAGGCGCTTGTGCAGGCGGTGGAAGAAGAACTCAGAAAAAAATAATGCCGGCAAGCCTGCAGGCTGCTTGTGAATTGATTGTATGGAAAAAAATATTTGAAAATTTTGTAGGAGCGCATCCATGCGCGATTGCTCCGCGACTAAAGCCGCTCCTACCCTCTTTATTAATCCGAAACAGAATTATCCGATGTATGACTTTAAGAACCTAATCAGGACGGGCCATGCTTGAAACGATTACCACAGGATTTAATAAGGCGCGCGAGCGCTTTCAGGGTCGCATTGAACTGACCGAAGGCAATATTGAGGATGCCATCAAGGACATCCGCCTGTCGCTGCTCGAAGCCGACGTCAATTTGCAAGTCGTTAAGGGCTTCATCGGCCGCATAAAAGATAAAGCTATCGGCGAGGTTGTCGATACGCGCGTTTCCCATAAGGGCAAAAAGCTCAAGGTATCCCCCGGTGAGCACTTCATCAATATCTGCTATGAAGAGCTCGTAGCGCTCATGGGCCCGGTTGATACGAGCATCACGTTCGGCAGCCGGCCCGTATCGGCCATCATGCTGCTCGGGCTGCAGGGCTGCGGCAAGACAACCACTGCCGGAAAGCTCGCAAGCTACCTGCGCAGCAAAAACAAAAAGCCCCTGCTGGTTGCTGCGGACATCTACCGCCCGGCGGCCGTGGAGCAGCTCAGAGTTATCGGCGAGTCACTGGGCATACCCGTCTTTTCGGTTAAAGACGCCCTGCCGCCGGTCATCTGCAGGCGCGCACTTGATCATGCAAAAGAAATCGGCTGCGATGTGGCCATATTCGACACGGCTGGCCGTTTGGCCATCGATGACACGCTCATGACCGAGCTTGAGCATATAGCCGCGGCCACGCAGCCGGAAAACACGCTGCTTGTCTGCGACGCCATGATCGGCCAGGACGCTGTCAAAACCGCGGAAGAATTCAACCGCAGGCTGAACATTTCTGGCTTTATCATGACCAAGCTCGACGGCGATGCCCGCGGCGGCTCAGCACTGTCGATCAAAGAGGTAACCGGCAGGCCCATAAAGTTCCTGGGTACAGGGGAAGCCCTCGACCGTTTGGAAGAATTTCGGCCTGAGGGCCTCGCCTCGCGCATACTGGGTTTCGGCGATGTCGTCGGCCTTATGAAAGATTTTGAAGATGTCGTCGATGAAAAGAAAGCCGAAGAAGATGCCCGGCGCATGCTCAAGGGCCAGTTCACGCTTGACGATTTTCTTGAGCAGCTTCAGGCCATAAAAAAAATGGGCCCCCTGCAGGACCTCGTGGCGAAAATCCCCTTTTTCAGCCAGCTTGCGGGGAACGCCTCAGTGGATGACCGCGAGCTCATCAAGGTTGAAGCCATCATTCACTCCATGACAAAAGCCGAGCGGGCCAACCCTGACATACTCAATGACAGCCGCAAAAAACGCATCGCCCGGGGCTGCGGCCGAAGCGTCAAGGACATACAGGAAATTCTCAAGCGCTTCAAGATGATGCGCGACGTCATGAAAAACATGGGCCGCAGCGGCATGCTGAGCCGCATGGCAAGCGGCCTTTCAAACCTGCCCGGCGTCGGCGATGCAGGGATCCCGGGAATGGGAAATATGATGGGCAGTTCCATGCCTATGAGCACCTTCAATGCGCCGCCGCGCGAGCTGTCATCGGCTCAAAAGAAAAAAAACAAGGAGAAGCGCAAGCAGCAGAAACAATCGCGGAAAAAAAGCCGTAAAAAATAACCTCCTCCACGATCTGCGCCGCTGCGGCTGACGCTTTTGAACTGTACGGCAGCTCGTGGATTTTATCGTCATACACCATGCCCGATACCCTTCACATTGCCGAGCTTTTCCCCGACTGCGTCGCCACGGCCTGCAGGCGCATCACCCCGAATACCATCGGCCTCTACCCGCAGGAGCAGCAGCTCATAAAAAAAGCCGTCGAGAAACGCCGCCTGGAATTTGCAGCAGGCAGAGCCTGTGCACGAGAGGCGCTCTGCACTATCGGACTCGGCCCGATGCCCATTCTGCAAAATGATGCTCGTGCGCCGGTATGGCCTGATGGTATCCTGGGCACCATTGCGCACAGCCACACCTGGGCAGGCGCGGCTGTTGCGCGCGTTGAGCAGCTGGCTGGAATCGGGCTTGATATCGAAACCATCGATCGCGTCAATCTCGATATCGGACGCATGGTTCTGACAAAACAGGAAACCGATGTACATACCGCACTTCCCGATGCAGAAAAAAAACAGTACCTGGCCCTGGTTTTCAGTGCAAAAGAGGCTGTATATAAATGCCTCTCTCCCTTATCTGCAGTAAGAATCGGTTTTAAAGATGCCATTGTTCGACAGACAGAAGGGCAAAAATTTGAAGTCCTCATGAGCGACCGCATCAGCGACACCCTGCCTGCATGCGCATGCATGACCGGCCACTACTTTCTGCATGAAGGCTGCGTATTCACCGGCATAGCCCTTGGAGCATGAACACTCACGAGAGAACCGCTTTTTCATTGACCAAACGGGCTTTTTAGCCTATATTTTTACCTTTACTGCGATACACGGACAAACACTTTTGGAGGATACCGTATGGCAAAGTGGGCATTTCTTTTTCCGGGACAGGGGTCCCAGTATGTCGGCATGGGCAAAGACCTGAAAGATAACTTCAAGATCGCAGCAGATGTTTTTGCAGAGGCCGATGAAGCACTCAGCGATAATTTATCAAAAATGTGCTTCGAAGGACCTGAAAGCGACCTCAAGCTCACAATGAACACGCAACCCGCAATCCTGACGGTCAGCATCGCAGCGCTTAAGGTACTGCAGCAGGAAACCGGACTTGAGCCCTCAATCCTTGCCGGGCACAGCCTGGGCGAGTACAGCGCACTGGTATGCGCAGGGGCTCTTGCCTTTGCCG
>CAYNVA010000235.1:0-8326 GCA_964400575.1 uncultured Thermodesulfobacteriota bacterium
ACAACAACCACGAAGGGGCCGTGTCTAGCTCAAAAAGCGCTGGGAAACGATAATCCTGATCTTGAAAATCTGCGCGCCTTCCGCGATGGCGCCCTTGCCCAAAGCGAACTCGGGCGCAGGGTTACACAGATCTATTACGGCAATACCGGCATCATCAATGCGGCTCTTGACCGCAGCCCCGTTCTGCGCGCCATGGCGCGAAAGTTTTTTGAGTCCGTTGCTGCACAGGTGGGAAGGAACAAGTGAAAGTAAATTCGCATTACCGGATATAAGAATTGCTGATTTTGCTTTGCAGGGAGTCAGCCGCGGCGGACTCCCTGCAAAGCAACAAGCATAGAGGATTGAAGGTGGCAGCAAAGCCGGTCGTAAATGACCGGCTTTTTTTACTTCTTTTTTATATAACAGGCGCTGATGCTGGTCCGACGGCATCCTCAACCCGATTAAACATTCCTGACTGGAAAGGAATCATATATCAACGCAAGAAGTGGGGCTGTCTTCGGTGCTGATCTGAAATATCTTGTGGCGCGACGGGTTGTCTGATATCTAAGTTTATGTCAACCCTGCAGACTGTTTTTGTGCATACTTCAATCATTTAACCTGCAGGTCGGCTTGAGAAATCCGCCGCGGCGGGGTGTCAGGCAGAAGGACTGTTTTGCCAGACTAACCATAACCGGTTTCCGTAATGAATTTATACATAGCGCTGTTTGCACTGGCATCCTATCTTCTCGGCTCCGTGTCCACGGGGCTGGTGCTGGCGCGGCTGTTTTCCGCGACCGATATCCGCTCGGGCGGCAGCGGCAATATCGGCGCCACCAATGTGATGCGGCTTCTGGGCAGAAAATTCGGGGTGCTCACGCTTCTCGGGGACGGGCTCAAAGGGTTTTTACCGGTCTATATCGGCGCGCAGCTTTTCACTGGCGCCGGCGGCAGTGATTATCTGGCCCTCAGCATCTTCGGCCTTGCAGCATTTCTGGGGCACCTCTATCCGGTGTATCTCAAATTCAAAGGCGGCAAGGGCGTGGCAACAGCCTTCGGCGTTTTCGCATATTTTGCTCCTGGGGCGCTGGCGCCCGTGCTGGTTCTGTTTGTCATTATTGTCGCCGTCTCGCGCTATGTGTCCCTGGGCTCACTCAGCGCGGCCGCGCTCCTGCCCCTGCTGCTTATTGCATGTGCCTATCCCCTGCCGGTAATTGGTATGGGACTATGCATGGGCATGCTGATTTTCATGAAGCACAAAGACAATATTCAAAGACTGCTGCAGGGCACTGAAAACAAACAGGGCTCTGCTCAATAACAAAAGGCCGGCTTGCAATAAACCGGCCTTTTGTTATTGGTTTCTTTTCTGCTTTATTCCACCGTAGAGCTTCCGGGATTGCCGCCCGGCTGCACATGTAATCGCGGTGCTGCCGGGGATAAAAAAAGAGGCTGCCGTGACAGGCACGGCAGCCTCTGGAATGTAGACAGCGGGGTGAAGACCAGTGGATTTATGTGCTCTGTTTCAGCACGATCCAGATGGCATTATCGCCGCGCCGCAGAAGAAACAGGATGTTGTCGCCGGCCTTGATTTTTCCCAGTATGCGATTGTAGTCCTCAAGGCCGCGGATGCCCGTGCGATTGATCTCTTCAATAATGTCGCCCGGCCGCAGCCCCGCCTCGTCGGCTTCGCTGCCCGGCTCAATCTGGGTTATGACAAGGCCGTCCTTTTTGGCAAGGCCGTGGCGCTGCGCCATTTCAGGCGTAATCTCCCGCACCGCAATGCCGAAATTTTTCTGCGGCTCCTGAGCCTGTGCCAGCTCGCGGCCCTTGCCGTCCTTGAGTTCGGCTATTTTTACCGGGCAGGTTTTTTTCTTGCCGTCCCGTAAAACGATCACATCTACTGTTTTGCCGATTTCGGTCTGCGCCACCAGCATCGGCAGTTCATCCATTTCCTTTATCTCTTTGCCGTCATAGCCCGTGATGATATCCCCGGCTGCAATGCCCGCTTTGGCAGCAGGGCCTTCCTTGTCCACATCGGCCACCAGTGCACCCCTGCCCTCGCTGATGCCGAATGATTTTGCAAGCTCGGGCGTCACTTTCTGCACAATTACGCCGAGCCAGCCGCGCACGACTTTGCCCTTGCCCTTGAGCTGGGGCACGATGCTTTTTGCGATGTTGATCGGTATGGCGAATCCGATGCCCACATTGCCGCCGCTGGGGGAGAAAATGGCCGTATTGAGGCCCACCACTTTGCCGCTCAGATTGAACAGCGGCCCGCCGCTGTTGCCGGGATTGATGGATGCGTCGGTCTGGATGAAGTCGTCATAGGGGCCCTGGCCGATCTTGCGCCATTTTGCGCTGACGATACCCTGTGTCACCGTTTCCTGCAGGCCGAACGGGTTGCCGATGGCAAGAACCCATTCACCGATTTCAAGCGCATCGGAGTCGCCCAGCTCCGCAAACGGCAGATCACCCTTGGGCTCCTTGAGCTTGATGAGAGCGATATCGGTCTTTTCGTCGCGCCCGATCACCGTGGCATCATACTGTTTTTCATCATACAGGGTCACCTTGATCTCATCGGCATCAGCCACCACATGATTATTGGTGAGGATATATCCCTCGCGGTCAATGATAAATCCTGAGCCCAGTCCGCGCTGCTTCTGCTCGCGCTGCGGCATCTGCTCAAAAAACCGGCGCATGAAATCATCTCCAAAAAATTCCCTGGGGTCCTCCTGGCCGAACGGCTCCTGAAAGCGCCGCATCGAACCTTTCGGGGGCTTGATCGTCCGGGAGGTAGAAATGTGCACGGTCACGGGCATCAGCTTTTTGGCAAGCTCGGTAAAGCTCGGTATGGTAATGGTTTTCACAGCATCGCCAGGCTGCACCTGGGCTGCTGCCGGGTTTGCCGCCAGCATGCAGCAGACAGCAAAGGCCAGCAACAGCATCGGCTTCACAAGGGAAAAAACGCGCGAACGAACGGGGTTGATCATTGGAGGCTCCTTTAAAAATTAGTTGTGCACAGCAGACAAACAACCTGTTACTGTAGTTTTTTTATCGACAGGGCTTCGGCAAGCCCTTCGCCCGTGGTTACATACTTGACTTTCACGCGGTCGTTTTTACGGAGGGCATCAAGGCCTGTCGGCTTCCAGACCGGGTCATAGATCGTGGTGGTGGCCTTCACGATCAGCACCTGCGGCCGCCCGTTCTGCCCCGCGATGACAATCTCGGATCGCAGGCCCCGTTCTGTATCGGCAATGGACACCGAGTCAACGGTGCCGGTCACCGTCTGCACACTGCTTGAATCGGGTGCCGAGACAAGCACGGGAATTGCGTAGTTTTCAGCGTGGCAGACGGAAGCTGTACCCATGCACATGAGAAAAACAAAAAACGATTTTTTCATAGCTTAAACTTCCTGTGCGATCAAGTTAAATATATCATTGCCACCCGTCCCTCTGTTGGCCTGTCAATGGCCGGGCTTCTGTAAAAACAGGCTTCATGCCGGTTGGCCCGCCGGTTGTTTGCCCCGGACTTGCCTCCAGAGCATTTTTTTTTATTGTAACTAATGCGCCCTTATGGCCTTCCCGCTGGACCCCTGCTTTTCAATAAGTTTTTCACCAATTTTTTTATCGCGGGCAACAGGGTTTTTTTCAAAAAAATCACCGCACGCAGCCTGATATTTCTTTGCATCAAACCGCGGCAGTTCAAAGACATAGCGCCGGGAAATATTCTGCACATACTGTAGCTGCTCTGAACCGCCATCGCCGGGCTCCACCCTGATATCGAGAAAAAACTTTTTTGCCTTCTCATCCCGGGCCTTCAGGAAACACAGACGGACGACAGCATTGCCTCCAAAAATCAGGCGGTGTTCGACCAGCGGCGCGGTTGGCTGCAGCTTTGCCCGGAGGATGAATCTGGAGACCGTCAGTCGCGCAAAATCGCTGCGTACATAGTCAAGGTCTTTGACAGCATCCTTCTGCCCGCCGTCCATTATGATAAACCTGTTATCCGCCCTGTCATGCTCGATGGCAACATGTTTTTTCTTGTCGCAGGCATATTCTATACGGTCGAGCATGCTCAGGTCATAGTCAAGTATGGTTCTGCTGAACCACATATCGGCAACCAGCTGAGGCATCAGGCGCCTTGAAACCAGGCAGATATCAGAGTCCCGCCCGGTGCGGACAAACTGCATTGAATAATTCTTGTCCCTGCCAAGATAAAAAGTGCGCGTCTCATTGTCCAGCCACTGCAGCTGCAGCCGCACGGCTGCATCATCCGTCAGGCCTGCAGTGCTGTTGGTCTGCCTGCTCTGCGGGACCTTCTGAAGAATTTGAGCACCGTTTAAAAAATCAAAAACAGCATCCACCCGGCCTGACTCAATGGCAACCTCTACGGATGCATTGTCGGCTATGAACCACTTTTCATCGCGCTGCACAAGCCGTATGACCTCAGAACCCCGAGAAATTTCTATGCCTGCTATGGCCCTCGGGTCGATCAGCGGCGTCAGCATTTCAGGGGCTGCCGTCCGGCGCTGCGGCAATGATGCGTACACGAGGACAGCCAGGATTATAAAGCACAGCGCCCCCAGCATAAGCCTGCTTCGAAACATGTCAAGGCTCTTCCTGAATGGTTGTGGTTCTGTGAAGGGTGCCTGTATGAGCGCCCTATGCCTCCGTCACAATCGCAGTGTACCTGAATTTTCAGTGATTGTGAAGGAGGAGGCGTGCAGGGAGGATGAGAAGGGGGGGGAACACCCTCCCCGCACTGCCAGGAGGAACCCTGTATTGTACGGTGCACGCCGCAATATTTTTTCGCTTCATAGTACTGATTGGTGCAGGGAGGATGAGAAGGGGGGGGACACCCTCCCTGCACTATCAGGAGTAGCCTTGTAGTGTACTGCACGCCGCGATATTTTTTTCGCTTCATAGTACTGATTGGTGCAGGGAGGATGAGAAGGGGGGGGGAACACCCTCCCTGCACTATCAGGAGTACGCATCGTTTATTGCTGCTCATATGTATCGTCATTCTGTTGTGAATATAGCATGGGAATAATTAAAGAAAGGTTAAAGCAGGATTAGAAAATTTTAATGGACAGGAAGGGTGATGGTGAAGGTGCTGCCTTGGCCCGGGAGGCTCTGGAGGCTGATGGTGCCGCCATGGGCTTCGACAATGGACTTGGCGATGCTCAGCCCCAGGCCGAAGCCCGCGCTGCTGCGGGAGGCTTCAACACGGTAAAATCGGTCGAAGATAAACGGAATATCCTCAGCCTTGATGCCGATACCGGTGTCGCGCACGATCACGGCGACACTGCCCTTGCCCGGCAGCACGTCAACCGAAACAGCGCCTCCTTCAGGGGTATACTTCACAGCGTTGCTGATGATATTTATAAGGACCTGCCGCATGAACTGCTCATCGGCGACAACACTGAGGGCTTCTGCCGCCTTACAGGCAAGGCTAACCGCTTTCTGGTCAGCCAGCACCTGCATATCTTCAAGGACGCTGCAGGCAAGGGCCCCCAGATCAACGCTCTGCCGCTGCAGCGCAATTTCCCTGTCGTCAAGGCGCGCCAGGGTCAGAAGGTTGTGCACGATCCGCGTGAGGCGCTCAATCTCCTCCAGGCAGCTGCGCAGCACCCCTTCATACTCCTCCGGCGACCGCTGCCGCTTCAGGGCTACGCTCATTTCCCCCTCCAGTATGGTCAGCGGGGTTTTCAGCTCGTGCGAAGCGTCCTGCAAAAAATGGCGCTGCGATGCAAACGAACGATCAAGGCGAGCCAGCATGTCGTTGAAGGTGACGGCAAGGCGCTGAATCTCGTCGCGCGTATCGGGCTCGGGGATGCGCTGCCGCAGGCTTTGGGCCGTTATCTGCTGGACGGCCTTTATCATGCGGTCAACCGGCCTGAGCGACAGCTTCGCGAGTATCATGCCGATAAGGCCGGTAAACAGTATCAACAGCGGCAGCATGACGGTTAAGAGATGCCTGAGGTCCCCAAGGACATTTTCAAGGGCCGTGAGCGGGCTTGCCACCTGCACGATATAGGTCACCGCATCAGCTTCAACCACCGGCTTGGTGAACACGCGCAGTATGGTCAGGCGGTCCGATCCGAACGGTACGGCCACGGTATCAAAGCGCGCCTGCCCGAGCAGGGCCGTCTGGAAAAGATCATCGGGAAAAATAATGCTGCGGCCGATATTTTTTGAGGAGGCGATGAGCCTGCCCCGGGCATCAAAAATCTGCACGATGATATTGAGAAGGTCCGGCTTGTTGGATTCCTCGTTGACCCAGCGCTGCGCGATTTTGACGAAGTTTATATTGCCGGCTTTTTTAAAAGTCCGTTCGTCAGCGCCCTCGCGACTGGCCTCAAGCTTTTCAACCTCCCAGTAGGTGTCGATGGCGTCCGTAACGCCTGCGGCGCGCGACTGCAGCAGGCTGTCAAGCTGGCTGTAGAGATCAGAGAACAGGCGGTCGTACAGCACGAAGCAAAAGACCAGCATCATCAGGGTGAGCAGCGCCATGGAGGAAAGTGCAATCTTTACCCGGAGAGAGCGTGGCAGCATATCATTCCTTGAGCATGTAGCCCCGGCCGCGGATGGTCTGTATGAGCTTTTTATCGAAGTCGGCGTCGATCTTGTTGCGCAGGTAGTTAATGTAGACGTCGATCACATTGGTGCTGGTATCAAAGTCGATGTCCCATACATGCTCGGATATCATGGTGCGCGTGACCACGGCGCCGGCATTGCGCATGAGGTATTCAAGCAGGGCGAATTCCCGGGAGGAAAGAATGATATCCCTGTCGGCGCGGGTCACTTTATGTGAGAGCAGGTCAAGGGCAAGGTCCGCGACCTGCAGCCGCGTAGCGGGCTGAACGTTTCTGCGCAGCAGCACGCGCATGCGGGCCAGCAGCTCCTCGAAGGCGAAGGGCTTGGTGAGATAGTCATTGGCCCCGGCGTCCAGGCCCGTCACCTTGTCCTGCACCGATGTCTTGGCCGTGAGCATGATGACGGGCGTTTCAACCCTGTCGCTGCGAAGCTTTTTGCACAGCGTCACGCCGTCGCACTTCGGGAGCATGATATCAAGAATTATAAGGTCGTAGTCGTTGACCGAGGCAAGCTCGTAGCCCTCGTCGCCGTCTGTGGCAACGTCAACAGCATAGCCCTCCTCTTTCAGACCGCGTTTTATGAACCCGGCTATCTTTTTTTCATCCTCGACGACAAGTATGCGCATAATGTGGGGGCCAGAAACGTAATTTTTTTATTCCGCAGCCTGCGGAGCTTCCCGGGCATCGTCGCGCTCGTCATCGGCCGCAGAAAGTGCCGCCGCCTCCTCGCGCAGTATGCGTCGCAGGTTCTTGCCGGCAAGGTTGCGCGGAATAGAATCCCGGAATATGACCTTGCGCGGCACCTTGTAGCGCACGAGATGCTCCCTGCAGAAACGTGCGATCTCGTCGGGCGTTGCAGCAACGCTTTCCTTCAGCACCACGAAGGCATAGACCCGCTCACCTCTGATTTTATCGGGCATGCCGATGACGGATGCGTCGGCAACCTTGGGATGGGTAAGCAGAAACTCCTCGATCTCGCGGGGGTAGATGTTGAACCCTTCGGAGATGATCATATCTTTTTTGCGTTCGACTATATAGAAATAGCCTTCTTCGTCCATGCGGGCGATATCGCCGGTGAACAGCCATCCGTCGCGCAGGGATGCGGCTGTTTCATCGGGCCGGTTCCAGTAGCCCTTCATCACCTGCGGGCCTCTGATGCACAGCTCTCCCGTGCTTTCCATCGGCAGGTCCTGGCCGGTCTCCATGTCCACGATCTTGCAGTCCGTTTCGGATACGGGAAGGCCGATGCTGCCGTCCTTGCGCACGCCCCCCAGCGGGTTGCAGTGCGTGACCGGCGATGCCTCCGACAGCCCATAGCCCTCAATAATGATGCCGCCGGTGAGGCGTTCAAAGTCCTTGAGCACGGTGCCGGGAAGAGGCGCTGCGCCCGAGACGCAGTAGCGGATTGTGGAAACATTGTACTTGCCGATATCACGAAAAGTCCCGAGCACGCTGTAGATGGTGGGAATACCGGGCAGAAACGTAGCCTTATGGGAATCGATGGCCTTCAGAATGTCCTTGGCTACGAATTTGGGAAAGAGAATGATGCTGGCTCCGGCCGACAGGGGCAGATTCAGTGCTGTTGCCATGCCGTAGGTGTGGAAAAAAGGCAGCACGGAGATAAAGATCTCTTTGCCTGGCCGCAGATCCGTGTACCAGTGGCGGATCATGGTGTTGTTTATAACAATGTTTTTATGCGTGAGCATTGCGCCTTTGGCAGAACCCGTGGTGCCGCCGGTGTACTGCAATATGGCA
>CAYNVA010000236.1:0-2270 GCA_964400575.1 uncultured Thermodesulfobacteriota bacterium
GGCGGCATAACGCTTGATTTTCTGGCAAAACATAATTTTACCTGAAGGACAAAAGATGTCAGTGCAAATTGAACGAGTGAAAAAAGCAATCGAAGAGATCAAAAACGGCAGGATGGTCATCCTGACCGATGATGAGCACCGGGAAAACGAAGGCGATCTGACCATGGCAGCCGAGAAGGCGACCCCTGAGACCATTAATTTCATGGCCAAGTATGGCCGCGGTCTGATCTGTGTATCACTTACTGAAGAGCGGTGCAGGCAGCTCAATCTGCCGCTGATGGTCACTGACAATACTGCCCAGTTTCAAACCGCCTTTACGGTGTCGGTTGACGCGCGCAAGGGCGCAACAACGGGCATATCGGCCTCCGACCGCGCCAATACCATACAGGTGTGCGTCGATGATAAAGCGCAGCCCGACGACCTGTGCCGGCCCGGCCATATTTTTCCGCTGCAAGCCATGAAGGGCGGCGTGCTGCGGCGCGCCGGGCAGACGGAGGGGTCTGTCGACCTGTGCCGTCTGGCGGGGCTGAAGTCCGCGGGCGTGATCTGCGAGATCATGAATGAAGACGGCACCATGTCGCGCATGCCGGAGCTTGAAAAGTTCGCCGCCGAGCACGCTATTCACATCGTCACCGTGGCCGATATCATCAAATACCGCCTTTCCAAGGAGTCGCTGGTGCGCCGCGTTGTCGAAACCAATCTGCCGACCCGCTTCGGCGGCGATTTCAAGATGATCATTTACGAGAACATTATGGATGTGCATCACCATATCGCCCTGGTCAAGGGTGATTGGGAGCCTGAGGATGCTGTGCTTGTGCGGGCCCATTCAGAATGCCTGACCGGCGATGCGCTGGGGTCGGCGCGGTGCGACTGCGGTGAGCAGCTTGAGAATGCCATGCGCATGATCCAGCAGGTCGGCAAGGGCGTCATTGTCTATATGCGGCAGGAAGGCAGGGGCATCGGCTTTCTCAATAAGATGCGTGCCTATGCCCTGCAGGATAAAGGCCGCGATACGGTTGAAGCAAATGAAGAGCTGGGGTTTGCCGCCGACCTGCGCGATTACGGCATCGGAGCGCAGATACTGCGGGATCTGGGCATTACAAAAATAAAGCTTTTGACCAATAATCCGAAAAAAATAATTGGGCTTGAAGCCTATGGCCTTGAGATCGTGGAGCGTGTTTCCATCGAAGTGCCCCCGAAACCGCAGAATATCCGGTATCTCTCAACCAAGAAAGCGCGCTTCGGGCATATACTCAACATGACCGACAAAAAGTCTGAATAACATCCATATAAGAAAGGGATTGCCATGGCCAAGACTCTTGAAGGAAAATTATCCGCCGCCGGGCTGCGGTTTGCACTGATTGTGAGCCGCTTTAATGATTTTGTCGTCGGCCGTCTGCAGGATGGCGCCATAGATGCCATAGTCCGTCATGGCGGCGATGAAAAAAATATTGAAATTATTAAAGTGCCCGGAGCTTTCGAAATACCGCTGATTGCCAAAAAAGCGGCAAAATCAGGAAAGTATGATGCTGTGATCTGCCTTGGCGCTGTTATCCGCGGCGCCACGCCCCATTTTGATTATGTTGCTGCAGAAGTATCAAAGGGCATTGCCACCGTGGGGCTTGAGACCGAGATACCCATTACGTTTGGCGTTCTTACGACCGATAATATCGAGCAGGCTATCGAACGCGCGGGCAGCAAGTCGGGCAATAAGGGCTGGGACGCTGCCGTATCGGCTATCGAGATGGTGAGTTTGCTCAAGGCTTTCTAGCCGGCTTTACTGCACACTGTTCTTTTACATCCGGAAAGGGTGACGACTTTGTCACGAAGAAAATCGCGCGAACTGGCCGTTCAGATGCTCTACCAGGTTGAAATGACCGGGGATAAACCTGATGAGGCGCTGAAGTTGTATCTGAACAATTTTAATCCACCTGATGAACTTCGCGCTTTTGCCGAAACGCTTGTCAGGGGCACCTGCCAGCACCGCAAAGAGATTGACGGGCTGATCGGCAAGACCGCAACAAACTGGTCGCTCTCCCGCATCACGCCGGTTGACCGCTGTATTTTGCGTGTGGCGGTCTTTGAGATTATCCACTGCTCTGATATTCCCTACAAAGTGACCTTGAACGAAGCCATAGAGCTGGGGAAAAAATTCGGCACTGAAAAATCCGGCGCCTTCATCAATGGCGTTCTGGATAATGTGCTTGCACAGCATCCCGAGCTTGATAAAAAACCCCAATAGCGTTTTCGTACTACAGTATTTTGAAGGC
>CAYNVA010000237.1:0-3320 GCA_964400575.1 uncultured Thermodesulfobacteriota bacterium
TTCAGTGACGTGCTGCTCTACCGGCAACAGGCTGTGCGTTCAGGTGGCAGAAGAAAATGGGCCGGATGTTTTTTTAGAGGTGTTCGGCCCTTTTTCGCCCAAGGCGAATACGGTAGCCTGTTGGGCAAAGTCCGCCGCGGCTGCAAAACTGAGGGGCTGCTCCCCTATGCCGCCTTGACCGTGCATGTTGCTTGCAGGCACATTTTTATTGACACTCAATCTGCCCATACCTATACTTGTCTCACCCGAAATGACCTATAATAATTATTTAAGCAAATTGATGCCGAAAAAATATTTTAAAATTGTGCTTTCATCCGGTGCCGAGATACATGTCTATTTTGAAACCGCCAATGGATTGATCGTTGGTTTTGTGGTTAAGTTGATCATGAAATTCGGACAGGTGATATATGAAGTGATCAGATTTGACAGCGCTCATGGCTGTCCGCACAAAGACATTCTTGCTCCGGACGGCTCAATTAAAAGAAAAGTCTGGTATGAACTGCTTGACAATAATCAAGCGCTTGATCTTGCAGTTCGTGATCTTAAGGATAATTGTGAAATATACATAGAGAGGTTTAAGAAATGGCTAAAAAAATAAGACTTACTCAGGAAGAAGAAATTGAGAAGTTCCTTCATAAGGAGGGCTTTAAGCCAATACCTGCAGAAGCAATAAAAAAAGAGCCTTATAAATCAATCTATAAAAAGCCGGAATGCTTCAAAAGCAAAAAAGCCTAGAAGGTTTTCACGTTTAATTTTGTATCCCCCCATTCCCGGCCCCCTTTTGTCTAGAGCATTTTTCAAAATAGTATAGCCATATGCGCACCGGTGAGCTTTTGGTGAGAGTAGCCCGTGCGGTTCGAGCGATTGGCATGACATCATTGCCAGTTTCTCTTGCGAGAATATAGCACGGGCAAACGAAACAAAGGCTCACCATAAGGGCCCGTGGCTACAACAAAAAGAAAAATGCTCTAAAGCACAGAAGAGCCTTTGCATTGTGCCTGCGGCAGGCGGCATATTGCCATAGAGGATGCCGTGGTAGAATAAGCCCATCTGCGCATTGCACTGTCAGGGGATTGTTGCATGGAACTTGCAGTCATTATTTTTCTCTGCCTGGTTTTCCCCGCAGGAGCGGTCTACAGCTATTTACGAGAAAAAAAGCAGAAGGGGGCTGGCAAACAGGTACTTGAGGCTGCCGTTGCTCGACATGGCGCCCGCATCTTTGTCGACAGGTCATTTTCTTTGACGACCAATAAAAAATGGTGCCGCGTGCGCACCGTTTTCAAATGGAAGGAGCCCTTCGGGCATTTCAACGACAAGCTGCACCGCTACCGGCTCAGCCTTGAAACCGGCAGCGGCCAGGAGCTGTACGCCGAGCAGCGATCCATGACCGAGTTTTACGGATCCTGCTGGTACCAGAGCCCGAAATTGAAGCGCCGCAATGATACGCGCTGTATCTGCGATGCCGTGCTGGTGGAATTTCTGCCGCCCTGGCCCGGGCAGTACATGCTGAAGCTCGACCTGCAGGCTGTTGAAGGCGCCTCCGAGCTTTTAAGCTTCACGATCATGGTAAGCGAGGGGGTCCTGCCGCTCAAGCGCAAGCCCTATACGCATGCCTGTGTCGATTTGCGAAAAAAAGAACCACACAAGGAGTCAGGAAATGAAGAAGGCGATTTCCCCATCGATTCTCTCTGCTGATTTTTCACGGCTGGGCGACGAAATCAGGGCCGTAGTTGCCGCAGGAGCCGATTATATCCACATCGATGTGATGGACGGCCACTTCGTCCCGAATATCACCATCGGGCCGCCCATCGTGGAGGCTGCCCGGCGCGTGACCGGTGTGCCCCTGGACGTGCACCTGATGATTGAAAACGCCGATGCCTATATCGACGCGTTTGCTGAGGCAGGCAGCACCATACTCACCGTGCATGCAGAAACCGGGTATCACCTGCAGCGCACGCTCCGGGCCATACGCGACAGGGGCATGAAGCCGGGCGTGTCGCTCAACCCGGCAACGCCCCTGAGCGCCATTGAATGCGTGCTTGACGATGTTGACATGATTCTGCTCATGACCGTCAACCCCGGCTTCGGCGGCCAGCAGTTCATACCTGCCATGCTCCGTAAAATCAGGCGGCTGCGGGATATGCTGGACAGCCTCGACCGCGATATCGCCATTGAAGTCGACGGCGGCATTGTTGTCGATAACATAAAAGAAGTGTGCGATGCAGGCGCCGATATATTCGTTTCAGGATCGGGCATCTTCAAGACTCCGGATTATGCAAAGACCATTGCGCAGATGAAGCGCCTCATCGCCTGAGACGCCAGTGGCTCATCACATTTGAAATCAGCAGTTGCAGGCACCCTCCCCTTAATGCCTATACAGGTGAATTAGAGGTATACATAATTAGAAAAAATAAAATCTCAGCGTCATTCCGGCTTGTCCGGAATCTTTTCCACCGCAGCGTAAGGATTCCGGACAAGCCGGAATGACAAGAATGGGGTAAATTACGAGAGATTTTTTCTCATCCTGCAAAATCAAATGTGAAGGCCCTCTCGTGCATTTTTAAAAACAGTATAAGCACAGGTAAGCTTTTGGTGGGGGCAGCCCGTGCCCTTTAAGCGATTGGCTTTCCATCAGTACCTCGTGTCCCTGCGAGAATAGAGCGCGGGCAAATGAGTCAAAAGCTCACCATGAGCCTTTGTGTTTACAACAAAAAAAATGCCTGGGCAGCACAATAAGCTGAAAAGCGCTCCATACAAAGGAGCGCTTTTTTTATACGCTCGCTGCCGCCGCCTGTTTCCCCTTGTCTTTTCTGCGGGTTTCATTACAATGGGGCAGCTTTTTCATGGGAGGATTATGCGTTTTACGGTTAAACATGCTGATGCGCATTCGCAAGCCCGGGCAGGCATGCTGAGCCTGCCGCACGGCGATGTGCCCACCCCGGTTTTCATGCCCGTGGGCACGCAGGGAACCGTCAAGGCCATGACCATGCGCGATATGCAGGACGCTGAGGCTCCTATCATCCTGAACAACACCTACCATCTTTTTATCAGGCCGGGCCTTGAGCTGCTTGAAAAAGCCGGCGGCCTGCACCGCTTCATCGGCTGGCAGCGGCCCATACTGACCGATTCGGGAGGGTTCCAGGTGTACTCGCTTGCCGATCTGCGCAAGCTGACCGATGAGGGCGTAACATTTAAATCCCATATCGACGGCTCGGTCTTCACCTTCACGCCCGAGAGCGTGGTGAAGCTGCAGGAAGGCTTTGGCGTTGACATCATGATGCAGCTTGACGAATGCCCGCCCGCCACCGCCGACAAGGAGC
>CAYNVA010000238.1:0-10637 GCA_964400575.1 uncultured Thermodesulfobacteriota bacterium
GTCGGGTATCCCGGTCTTTGCTTCTGCCTTAAGCCGTGCTTTTTCAGCAGGGTCGCGCTTATAGGTTATGACGCCATCAAATGGACAGGCTTCCATGCAGCTGAAGCAGAGGCAGCAGGTTGCCGGCATTTCATTGTCCTGATTGCGTATGTCTATGTAGAACGGGCATGCCTTCTCAGCCTGGCACACCTTGCACTGCTTGCACTTGGAGCGGTTGTAGCGGATGCGCCACAGGCTGTTATGGCAGTTAATGCCGCGGTATGATGACAGCCAGCAGAAATGCGTGCACATCTTGCGCCACTTGAAAAGAAGCGACAGCACGAACAGACCGTACATGAACGCAATCGGATACCAGGGAACTTGCGTGAGATCCCATACGGTTTCTGCAAAAAACATGGGGAACCATGACAAAAGCAGCGTTGCCGGGAACAGCGGCGCCCGTACATCAGCCTTTCCGCTGATATTCATGCAGACGGTGCTGCTTTGCGCGTCAATGGCTTTCGGCAGATTCTCAATCGGCCTTTTGAATGTCATGTTTTTATAAAGGGCATCCTGCAGGGTTGCATTGGGGCATATCCAGCCGCAGATCACACGGCCGAAAAAAACAGGGAACATGGCTACCGTGAACACATGGAACAATGCCCAGAACAGCATATCGGGCCGCGTGCCTTTTATAAAGCAAAACGAAGTGGTCGATGCCCAGATCATAAAAATGCAGCATTGAACCACGGTGCGGATGGTCACAGCCTTCAGGCGTGGTTTTCTGGCAGGCTTTTCCTCTGAAGTGGCGCCAATGAACAGCAAAAAGGGAATACAGGCTGTCAACAAAGTCAGTATGAATAACAGCGGGTTGCCGTCGCCTTTTGTCAGAGGTGCATTCATGGTCAATATCGTTACGGCAAGCGGCAAAAGCCACAGGTGAGCTGCAAGCTTCGGCTTAGGCGCAAAATAGTCCTTGTGAAAAAGACAGAAGAACCCGGCAAAGAAGACAAAAATCAGGCCGGGCTGCACGTACTTGAGAGGCGTAAACACGCCGATAAGATACAGAAAAATGGCTGAAAACAATGCCCACTTATTTATTCTTACATAGCTTTCTTTAGCAATCATCATGGCAGATCACCTCCATTAGGGTTTTGCGTGTGTGGCAATGGCGGCCTGTAGTTTCGGCAGAACATCCATCCATTCCGTCTGTGTGATGCCCAGCCCCAGGTAGAAATAGAGAGCCAGAAATCCGACTCCCACCAGCAGCACGCCGTAGCGGCGCCAGCCCAGCACACCGGTGCGCTTGCCCATCATCCAGAGCGCGAGCATGTAGAAAACACAGTACATGGCAATCTGGCCACGAGGGCTGTCAACAGCACTTTGCGTCAGCGACTCTATGCTTTCGCCGCCGCCAAGACTTTCAAAAAGAGTATTGGTAACATGAGTCAGCGTGCCGTTCATAACGGCAAGGGGAATCAGCGTAATGGAGGTGAACCGAAGCGAATCTATATATTTCCGGTCGCGCAGCACAAGGTGCATGATAGCCCCGAGAGCCAGAATAATCAGGAACCCTACAAGCGCGCCTGAACAGGTTGCAAACACGCGCTGCAAAGGCACGCTGTCGGTGACCATGATCTTCTTCATGGCCTCGGCCATATCTATAAGAAATGTCGGGAAGGTGATTTTGTAGAGCGGAAGAGTTGTGGCTGTTGAAATGCCCCAGGCTTTGCCGAACATGTAGCCGGGAATAAAAATCTCCAGCACCCGCGCCCATTTGGCAAGAGGAGTGATATATTTTTCTTCTAGTATTTCTGACATATACGCTCTCCTTAAAGGTACAGTTTATGTGCCGGTTACTTGTCTTCTTTCTTGACCATTTTCAGGACCGAGCGCTGAAGCTCGATGCCCTTGTCGGTCTTTTTGACAATGCCCATATCACGCAGCGGCTTCAGGTCTGCTTCGGTCAGCACGCCTTTATCAAGCACCTGCTGAAATTCGTCAAAGGTGATAAGTCCGCGTGTGGCCAGAAATTCAAGGCCTTTGCCGTCAACCATGCCCAGCTGTACGAGCTTTTTCAGCTTGGCCAGGCTCATAGTGCCGTGTTCATACATATATTTAAAGTCGCTTGCCTTGAGCATGCGCTTGGTGATCATATAGTCGGAAAGACTCTCAAGCTTTGCCTGATCATGCTGCAGCTCTTTAATCTCTCCGGCAAGTGCGGCGGCTTCATATTTTGCATAAAAAGTCTGCGGCTCTTTCCACTGGCCGCTCATGAGGATCAGGGCGAAAACGATATAGAAAATGCACCCGAGCATCGTTTTCTTTTCAATTGAATCAGTTCTCTTTGCTGTGCGCAGGATAATGTAGGTGGCAATCAAAGAGCCGATTAACACCAGGGTGCTCATGCTGCCCATTTTTTGAAGGGGGTCGACATATCCGAGCACGTCCCTGAAATTTATCAGCGACACACCTGCAAGTACGATCACCAGCAGCATGCCCAGGATAGCCTTTACCGGTTTGCTGACCTTAAACAGGCGCCAGGAATATTTCATACAGACCCACAGTAGAGCAAGCACCGCTACCGTTAGCAAGCCGCCAATATACAGAAACTTATCCTCGGACATGCTTGAATAATTATCCATGTAAAGCTCAAAGCTCCAGATGGAGAGGAATGTCATAAAAAAGACGCAGACGGATTTTTTCAGCGCACCGGTGCGCCACATGATATGGAGAATCCCCCAGCTGGCCAGTACATAGGCATAGGCCCCAAGCGACTTGATGTTGAAATCGCTGATCTGGGTGATGGTGCCCTTGTCAACGGGAATGTTGAACACTTCACCGATGAGCGGCCAGGCAAACAGCGCGGCAAAAAAACCGTAGAGATAGCCTTTTGCCTGCTGCTGCTCAATGCAGCAGCGATAGAACAGCCCGCCGAAAATAACTGCAAGGAGCGGAACATAAAAAAGATTGTAATTTTCAACCGGATTTTCCCACATGCGAAGCGGCGTCATAGTGAAAACCGATACCAGGAATATGCCCTGCCCTGCCAGCGCAATCCAGATCGTGCGCCACATCGGTTTCAGAAAGGCTACTATCGCGAGGCCAATCCTTTTGAAGAAGTTTTTGATTCGCGTCAGCATCAATCCTCTCCTTTGATTAGGGTTGCTAAAAAAAATGATTTTTTTTATTCGTATGCTTATAGTTTGGAGTGCTCAAGATATAACGAAGATGCCGCCAGCTGTCAAGGAAATTCCCCGAAGCATGCACAGTGTCATATATATGTACAGAAAGGCGCACAATAAAAAGATTTTATTGTTTACAGCTCGAAAAGAAATGAACGGTCAAAATCCTTCCAAACCGGTTCAAGATCTTTGCTTTCAAGCATGGCGCTTACTTCCGAAGGCGCTCGGTTGTCGGCAACCTGGAACTGCTCTAGTGAATCCTCATCAAGGCTGTAACCGCCGGGGTTGGTTTTTGAGCCGGCGCTCATGCGCGTTATGCCGACCTCGGCCATGCCGTCGCGGAATGCTGCGCGCTCGCGCGTTGAAAGCACGAGATCAGCATCCGGAAGCACCATGCGCAAAGCAAAAACCGTCTGCGCCAGCTCCCGGTCCGAGACCAGATACGGGGGTATATATGCCCCGGCTGCAGCGCGTATGCGCGGAAAAGATATTGAAATCTGTGATGTCCAGTACTGCTTCATCAAATAGGCGGCATGCAGGGCTACGCAAATCATATCAACCCTGAAATCGGTAAGCCCCATGAGCGCACCGATACCAAGATCGCGCAACCCGGCCTGGCCTGCCCGCTCGATGGCTGCAAGGCGATAGTCGAAATCAGCTTTGGGGCCTGCATGCAGGGTTTTATAGATTACGCGATCATAGGTTTCCTGATAGATGGCAATGCCCGTTACGCCGGCCGCAGCCAGAGAACGGTATTCTTTGAAATCAATTGGATAAATTTCGATGGAAATTCCAGCAAATGCACGCGAAAGCTCATGCACAATGTCACATAAATAATCAAGCGTAACCTTGCTCTTGGCTTCACCGGATACAAGCAGCAGATGTCTGAACCCCTGCAGATGAATCGCTTCAGCCTCCCTGAAAACTTCCTCACGGCTCAGTGTCACGCGAGCAAGCTTATTATGAATATTAAAACCGCAATACCGGCAGGCATTAACACATTCATTGGATACATACAGGGGAGCATACAGCTTCATCACCCGTCCGAAGCGCAGCCGGGTAATCTTTTGTGACAGAACAGCCATGCGCTCAAGATGCGCCGCAGCTGCCGGAGAGATGAGCACGGAAAAATCGTCGACGCAGCAGCGACTTTTTGAGAGCACGCTCAACACGTCCTGCTCAGTTGCAGAATAGACTGCGGTTTTAAGCTTCTCTAAATCAACGCTGGCAAGAACTTCACGAAAAGACATGGCAATTATTCCAGAAAGCCGGTAAGCGGGCTTGAAGCCGATGCGCGATCCTGCTGTTCGATGGGCCCGGCATCAAGGGCGACCTCAGCGCTTTCCACAGCAAGCTTGAATGCCCGGGACATCCTCACCGGATCCTTTGCAACGGCAATAGCGGTATTGACCAACACCGCATCGGCGCCCAGCTCAATGGCCTGGGCAGCATGCGAAGGCAGCCCGAGGCCCGCATCCACAACAACCGGCACAGTCGCCTGCTGGATGATTATTTTAATGAACTCTTCTGTTTGTATGCCGCGCGCCGAGCCGATCGGGGACCCCAGCGGCATGACTGCTGCGCAGCCGATATCCTCAAGCCGTTTTGCCAAAGTGGGGTCTGCATGGATGTAGGGCAGAACAGTAAACCCGTCTTTAACAAGTATTTCTGCAGCTATCAGTGTCTCGTACGGGTCAGGCAGAAGATAGACCGGGTCGGGCGTCACCTCGAGTTTTATCCAGGTAAGGCCAGAGGCAGCTCGCGCAAGCCGCGCAAGCCGAACGGCCTCATCGGCATTCTTCGCGCCGGAAGTATTGGGCACGACAAGATAGGTATTAAAATCAATCGCAGCCAATGTCGGATCAGGTTCGGAAAAGTTGACCCGCCTGAGCGCTACGGTTACAAGTTCGCAGCCGGAAGCTTCAAGCGATAGGGACAGTACCCGTGGCGACGGATACTTACCCGTGCCGACAAAAAGTCTTGATTTCAGCTGTCGTCCGGCAATAATGAGCGGCTTCACATCAACCACCTCCAACAAATGATACAATTTCAATTTTATCGTCATCGCGAACCGGGGTTGTGTCGAATAATCCCGGCTCAACGACTTCCTCATTAAGTTCAACAGCAGCCCGAACCCAGGGAACTCCAAAATAATCGAGCACCTGCCCGACAGTGTTCAGGGGCTGATCAAGTATGCGCTCCTGCCCGTTAACGCGAAGCTTCATATATCCTCTCCCGCAAGAAACCGTATGATGACATGCGACTGCATGGATGCGACAATACCGACGCGGGATGCAAACAGCCCTGTGCCGTCGGCCGCATCGCTGACCGAATCACCGACAAGATACAACCTGGGGGAAATATTGCGTACTGCGATAGCTGCGCAATCGCCGATGCCGGCAAGTCCCGAGGCCGCAACAATCAGAGCGTGCGGTATATGCTTGAGGATGCCGGATACTACGCAAGCCTTATCATCTGCACTGTCAAGGCATTCAGCCACAATGTCGCATCCCTGAAAAATGGCCCCGGCAGTATTAAAAGTTATACGCTCCTGCAGGGGAACCACCGATATAAAAGGATTGAAACACCTGATGTTCTCGGCAAGCGCCTGCACCTTGGGCATGCCAAGCTGGGCAAGGCAGTAGCGCTGGCGGTTGAGATTGGACGGCTCAACACAATCAAAGTCAGCTATAACAAGCTTGCCCACACCTGCGCGTGCAAGGTTCTCCGCAACAACACTGCCAAGGCCTCCTGCTCCTGCTATGCCCACACATGCTGCCTTCAGCCGGCGTGTAATGGCTTCGGGCTGCCGCGCAAGCATAAGCCATTCAAGCTCTTTTTGTTCAGGCAGACTTCCTTTTTTCAATAAATGGATATGGTCGCCACAACCAATCCGGACAGAAAGATCAGACACGGGAACACTGTTGATTATGACAACATCGGCATCGGGATAATACTGCGACCTAATATCGGCTGCAGTCAGTTTATCCTGCAGCTCAAACTGACAGCCATTGATATGCACGTTCATGACAGACTCTCACCAGCGGCGGACATGAAAAAAAGCGTTATTCCTGCAACTGAAAAATCGCCGGTACAATCCTCTCTCAGCTGCTCGATGCGCTGCCATGTCATGCCGCCCAAAAAAACTATCCGCTCGCCATGCACGGTGGCAAGTTTTTGCAGCTCGTCGCGCGGGAAAAGCTCCCGTTTGTCACCAGGCTTTGACAGCGACGCAAAAACCGGAGAAACATAGGTATAGTGGGCTCCGGCCAGCAATGCACGCTGTGCATCAACGCTGCTGTGGCTGGAAGCCGTAATCACCCGGGGTTTGGCCGGCAGACGCCGGGCAAGAAGGCTTATTTCACTGCTTTTATAATGCACGCCGCAGCTGCCCGGCATATCACCCGAATAGATTTTGTACGGAACAATCGGCATAATGCCTGCCACGGCAGCTGCATCAATCAGTGTGCGAATCTTCCGGCTTGAAGCAGCCAGGCGAAGATAGAGAAACGCAGCTCCTCGGTTCTGCAGCTCGGGAAGCCGTGCGTTCAGCTCATCGATAGTGGCATTATCAGGCGTAATTGCGAAAAGCTTCATCGCGCACTATCCCTAAATAAACTACCGACCGCTGTTAGTCTGTGCTGTCTGCGCCGGCATAAGCCTGCTCGTGAGAAAACGGTATACCGATTAACTGAAATGGTGGTATGGGCGGTTTTCCATGCATGAGGCTGACGGTTATTCTGCTGTGCCACGTGGAACGAGTGCCGGTGCTGAAAGACATAAAAATGCGGCATGTATTGATTAAAGCGCGCCGCCGCATTTAACAAGCGATAATGTTCTGCGCGCATGTCTGCCGGAACTTTCGTTGACCGCATTATCCTCGCGTGACGGTGCGTCGGCCAGTACATCAACGGCAACCACAAAATGCGGCTCACCATTTATTGTGAACAAGTCACCGCTCATTTGAGGCGTGCGCAGTATCCAGGTTATTTCAACGGGGGGCAGAATGAGAAGTTTAAGCTTGATTTGATACCAGTTTTTTTTACCATCCGGCTCAATGCTTTCCACTAAACCGTAGAAAACACCCGATGGCATTCCCACGAGCACGATATCGCCCGGGGCGGTTGTCGGCTTGATCTGCATATAGCCCCGAACGGTCCGCAACACTTTGGGTATATCCATGATTCCCCCACTGAGTTAGCTTGATTTTTTTTAACTCTACTCGTTACGTTTCAAAAAATCAACACTTCGATGCACTGAAAATAAAAAAAATTTTGGGGCTGCTTTTAAACGCCGGCAGCAAAAAAAAGTTTTTTTGTTTCTTTACTCTTGACTATCAATCAAAAATAAAAATGCTGCGCTCGCTATTTTATCTTTATTCTTTACTTTTTCCGCTTCAAGAATATCATGACAATAATTACCGCCACAGCAAACACGCACAGGTGCTGAGATGTTTATGCTTATGAAAGTCCCGCGGGGAAGTTGTTCTGATGAACTGGGGGTGGTCTGCGCTGAGCTCGACGCGCGGCCCTCCCCTGTCTATGTACCGCGCCTTTTTATCAAGCTCGGCCTGGAAACACTGCGACTTTTTGAAAAAAACACCGGTCTTGACTGCGGCCCGACTGTCGGCATTGATACTGCACTCAGCGCCCGCAGCCGGGTTGCAGCAGACGGACGCGCCATAGCCGGCTGGAAGGATCTGCGCTCAGCGCTTTACAGCGCTATCTGCACAAACACCCGCCCCAAACAAAACTTTAGTCAGGAGGCCATTGATGCCCTGATTCCCGATGTCGCCGGTTTTCTTCAGCGGGAGCTTTCCGGTATTGATCTTGCTTTGCTGATAGGCAACTTTCATACAGGCATCGGTGCAGCAGACAAAATAAGCCCCGTAAATCTAAAAAGGCTCATTTGCGGGAGCCAGCCGGAGCTTGAAAAACTCACCGCCTGGGTGGTGCAGCATGAAAAAATATACAACTTTCGCATATACGAAGTGCTTGTAGAGTATCTGCAGGCATACCAGGAGGGAATTGCTCAGCTTAAAAAAGCCCGGGGAAGTATGCAGAAGAGCATCGGCTGAGGTAAAAGCACAGCCGTGCATGGATGGGAATCAGTATGCTTGGAAAAAACTTTAAAACTTACAATGGAGAAATATTATGAAAAAACATTTTTTCAAATTATGTGCCGCCTGTGCATTTATTGCGGCACTCACCACCGGGAATAGAGCTGCGGCTGCAATTCTCATAGATCATACATCAACGGATCTTTCCAAAATCCCTGATCAGTGGATTTCGCAGATTAAATCAGACCTGCATATAGCCTATCAGCACACTTCGCACGGCAGCCAGCTCATTACCGGCATGAATGCTCTGCAAAGCTATCCGCCTTTCGGCACAACATACAGCTGGACCGATGAGGGCACGGCAGGCACGCTTGATCTGGATGATGCTGGCATACCGGGCTGCGAGGACCTCAGCCAAGGTGACAGCATCAATATATATGGGGTTACGCCCTGGGTAACCGCAACCCGCAGCCTGCTCAACAACCCGGCAAACAGCCATATCAATGTCATTGTCTGGTCATGGTGCAGCATCAACGGCCACAATGCCCAGCGCTATCTCGACAACATGGAAATCCTGGTAGCCCAGTACCCTTCTGTAAAGTTCGTCTTCATGACCGGGCATGCCGAAGGCCAGGGGGAAGATACAACACCTGATTCAGTCCACTACAACAATCAGCTCATCAGGCAGCACTGTGCCAGTCATGACCGGATACTGTTTGATTTTGCTGATATCGAAGCCTACAACCCAGACGGTACGTACTTTTGGGATAAAAATATGTATGATAATCTTAATTATACCGGCGGCAACTGGGCTGTGCAGTGGATCGCGGCAAACCCGAACCATGAGCTGGCAAAACTCACCACGGGCAGTGGAGTGCCGGGCTACAGCGGCTGCTCGGGCTGCGCCCACTCAGACGACCCGACACAGGCAAATCTCAACTGCGTGCTGAAAGGCAGGGCTGCCTGGTGGCTTTGGGCACGGCTTGCAGGCTGGAGCGGACCGGACGGAAGCTCGACCACCACAACAGCCGGCGGCTCGTCGACAACAACCACTGTCAAGCGATTTTCCTGCCCGGCTGCCAGAGCTCTCGGTGAAGATAATCAGCAGGCACTTTCCAACCTGCGCGAATTCAGAGACAGAAGGCTTGCAGCCACCAGCACGGGCCGCCTGTTCATCATTCTGTATTATATGCATACACGGGAACTGACAGCTCTGCTTGAGCAGGACTCCGATCTTCGCGCTGAGGCCCGGCAGATTCTGGAAGACATGTTGGAGAGGATAGCGGCCTGCCGCTACAAAGCCAGCTCTCTTGAGCCTTCGGAAGAAGAAATGAACCGGATCGACATGCTGCTTGGCAAAATTGAGCCGCGTGTCTCACTGCGGCTCCGCATGAGCATCGCTTTTGTACGGCAAAAGCTTCACACAGAGGAACTGTTGCGGTCGATACTTGCAGAAACCTTCTTTTTTACTTATACTAAGTAATATAAAGAAAAAATCCACGAAAGGATTGGCATACTATGAACACTTACATATACAAATCACTTTTCGTCTACGCTCTTGCATGGGCAGTACTTACTCAAGGGGCTTTTGCAGCCACTGTTATCGACCACACCAGCACGAATATTGCCAGTATCCCCGATCAATGGATCACGCAGGCAAAAGACAGCCTGCATATTGCTTATCAGCACACATCCCACGGCAGCCAGCTCATTACCGGCATGAATGCTCTGCAAACTTTTCCTGACTATGGCACAAAATACAGCTGGACCGATGAGGGCACGGCTGGCACGCTTGATCTGGATGACGATGGCATACCGGGCGATTGCGCTGATTTGAGCACGGGGGACTATATCGATGGCTACGGCGTCACCCCGTGGGTGACGGCAACACGCACGCTGCTCAACACCCCCGGCAATAATATCAATGTCGTGGTCTGGTCATGGTGCAGTATCAACGGCCATAATGCCCAGCGCTATGTCGATAATATGGAGATACTGGTCGCCCAGTACCCTGCTGTGAAGTTCGTCTTCATGACCGGCCATGCCGAGGGGCAGGGAGAAGACCTGACCCCCGACTCAGTACACTATAACAACCAGCTTATCAGGCAGCACTGCGCCAGTCATGACCGCATACTGTTTGATTTTGGCGATATCGAAGCCTACAACCCCGATGGTACGTACTTTTGGGACCAGGCAATGTATGATAATCTCGGCTACGGCTCCACCGGCGGCAACTGGGCCGTAGAGTGGATTGCCGCAAATCCCGGCCATGAACTGACTAAGCTCACCACAGGCACTGGTGTGCCGGGCTACAGCGGCTGCACGGGCTGCGCCCATTCAGACGACCCGACGCAGGCTAATCTCAACTGCGTTCTTAAAGCCCGAGCGGCATGGTGGCTCTGGGCGCGGCTTGC
>CAYNVA010000239.1:0-1733 GCA_964400575.1 uncultured Thermodesulfobacteriota bacterium
CGAGAATATTTTCAGGGTCTCTCCTGACGCCATTTTTGTTGCCGATGGCGCCGGGTATGTTGTCATGGCAAACGAGTCTACCTACAATGTGTATGGCTATCATCCCGAAGAAGTCATCGGGGAGCATGTATCTATTTTCGCCCCAGAGGATGAGACAGCGATGCAAAAGTCAATGGATATGCTTGAGGAGCTGTTTGAAACGGGCATCATACGGAATTATTTGTCTGAACAGAAGCGCAAAGACGGGAGCATTGTACAGATCGAAGCCAGTCATGTGGCGCTGCAAAACCCGGATGGCTCCATTGCCGGCAGTGTTTCAGCCGCCAGGGATATAACCGACCGGAAGAGATCCGAAGAGCAGCTCCGGCAGTCGCAGAAGATGGAGGCCATCGGAACCCTTGCCGGCGGCATTGCCCATGATTTTAACAATATTCTGGCCGTGATCATGGGCTATACGGAGCTTTCAAAGGATCTGGCAGCGGGCAACAGCGTTCTGGAGAAAAACCTCTTGCAGGTTTTAAAGTCCGTGGAGCGGGCCAAGGCCCTTGTGCGCCAGATTCTTGCCTTCAGCCGCAAAAGCAAAGGCGAAGTCAAGCCGCTGCACATGCACGTTGTAATCGCGGAAGCTCTCAAGCTGCTGCGAGCCTCGCTGCCTTCAACCATCTCCATGCGCTCAGACATAGACGACACGGATGATGTCATTGTGGCCGATGCCACGGAAATGTACCAGATCGTGATGAACCTGTGCACCAATGCCGCCTATGCCATGAAGTCAACCGGAGGTATCATAGAGGTGACATTAAAGCCCGTTGATCTGGATGCGGGCGACGCCGGCTACTATACCGGCACAGGGCCGGGGCCGTACGTGCAGCTGAGCGTCAAGGATACCGGCATGGGCATACCCGCCGATATCATCGGCCGCATCTTCGAGCCTTTCTTCACCACCAAGGAAGTCGGCAAGGGCACGGGTATGGGGCTTGCCATGGTTCACGGCATTGTAAAAAGCTGCAAGGGGGACATTAAGGTGTACAGCGAGCCGGGCAAGGGGGCTGTTTTCCATATCGTTCTGCCGCGGGCTCAAGCCGAGAAGCTTGAGGGGCATATTGCCGAGCGGGAAGCGCCGCAGGGCACCGAATCAGTGCTGCTGGTGGATGACGAGGTTGAGCTGCTGGATGTGGGTGAACAGATACTGGGCTCACTTGGCTACCATGTGACGGCGACAAGCAGCGCAGTTGAGGCACTGGAGCTTTTCAAAAAAGATCCTGCCGCATTTGATATCATCATCACGGACCAGACCATGCCGCAGCTCACGGGCTATGAGCTGGCGCAGCGGCTGATGGAGACACGCAAGGACATCCCGGTATCCTGTGCACGGGCTACAGCGACCTGGTGACGGCCGAGTCGGCCATTGCAGGGGGCATACAGGCCTTTGTAATCAAGCCCCTGAACCGGCTTGCCATTGCGGAAACGATCCGCAAGGTGCTGCTTAAGAGGGCAGCATAGCCGGGCTGGATTCCGGGTTGGCTGCTTGCTGTGCTTCCCGTGCAATAGAGCATTTTTCATAATACTATAGCCATATGCGCACAGGTGAGCCTTTGGTGAGGGCAGCCCGTGCGGTTCGAGCGATTGGCATGATATCCTCGCCGGTTTCTTTTGCGAGAATATAGCACGGGCAAGCGAATCAAAAGCTCACCATAAGGGCCCGTGGTTACAATAAAAAGAAAAATGCTCTA
>CAYNVA010000240.1:0-4980 GCA_964400575.1 uncultured Thermodesulfobacteriota bacterium
TTTCATGGCGAGCCTCCTTTTGCGTGGTTAGTGATTGGGGTGGTTTTGGCAACATTCTATTACAATGCTGCGACGGTTTGCAATAGGATAATTGCTATATGATGCCTCAGGGAATCCCCTATGGTCACGCAGCGGCAATCAAGGCGACACAGGGCCGGGAGTTTTGAACGATTGACAAATTATTGACCAGAGTTTATACAATAACTCTAATCACCGCTGATCAATAAAACGCAGAACAGCGTATCGGGAAAGAAGCGTACAGGCAACCGTATGCACACCTTCATCAAGAAACCGGTCAGCCGTCTCAGAATGAGAAGGCTTTCACGGAGGGAAATCGGGCCGTTCAGGAGCGAAATCATGGACGTGCTTGCCCGTGCCACGGACCCGTATGCCTCCCTGAACTATCAGATAGATATTGAGCCCTGCAGGCAGCGGGCAAAAGATATCGGGGCAGCAAACAAGCGGCATATAACGTTGACCCCGGTTCTCATCAAGCTTATCGCGCACGCGATAGAGGAGAACCCGCGCTTCAATCAAATCGTATTTGGCAGCAGCCTCTACCAGCTTGAGGATATTCACGTCGCCAATCTGGTCTACATACCAGAAAGGGAGGTCGTTACCAATATTATCCTCAAAAACCCGCAGCAGAAGTCTCTGAATGACATTCAGCAGGAGCTGTTTTCGTCAATCGCGAAGGCAAAGGCGGAATTTTCCACACCATTGAATCCCCTGGTTGATTTAGTGACCAGGCTTTGCTATCGTTACTGCCTGTACCGGCTTATCGGGCAGCGGCGCACCTTCCAGACAGTCTATGAACGGGACCTGATTTCCAACATAATTCTTTCGATCCATACCTATGCCACGCCGGCAAACTTCACCATGGTAAAAGATGTCATACCGACACTGAACCTCACGCCGCGCATTCATGCCAGCGGCCCATTCAAAAAGCCCGTGCTCGACAACGGTATCCTGGTCAGCAAAGATATTATTGACCTGCATGTTACCACTGACCACCGGATAATAAATGGCATTGATTCTTACCACTTCGGCATGTCGCTGGAGCAGATCGCGGCCAGTCCGGAGAAGTATTTCGCGTAGCCCCGCCTGCCGGCAGCCGCTCAGATGCCGGAGCCATCCGCTGTCAGCAGCAGCGCTTCAATCTGCGATGATTTTCCCGCAAACGCGACAGCCCCCGCATAGGAGGGAGCAGGTATAATAAGATCAATAATTGACCAGTTGGAGGGTATTCCAGACTCCAGCGATGCTGTCTCCTGTAATCCTGAAAGTCCTTGCCCGGTTGCCTTAAGGTAGGCCTCTTTTCTGGTCCAGTGCGCGTAAAAGGCTTTTTTCTGTTCAAGCCCAGCGATGGAGCTGATGTCGCGGTGTTCCTGTTCACTGAAAAAGCGTCTGGCAAGGGACACAAAGTCAAGGCTGTCGCGCATGTATTCTACATCGACGCCGACAGGTTCTTTCAGCCGCAAGGCAAGAACAATGGCGTCGCGGGAGTGTGAAAGATTGAACTGCAACTGACCGGAGGAGACGGATGCGGGCAGATAGGGTTTTCCCTGCAGGCTGAAGGCGAATTGAATTAATTCCGGTCTGCAGTCAAGATACCTGCCGAGAAGAGCGCGCAGCAGGCCCCTGCTGATGATGAACCGCTCTTGCAGTTTCGGCAGGCGCAGACGCCCGGCGCGCTGCAACTCATCGGGAGAGAGGTATTGGGTGTAGCGCGGCAGTGACGGTCCATGTTCATCGGCCAGCGCTAACCAGATGTGGAGCGCGTTGTCTGCCAAAAGCGGTATTGCGCGGGCCGGCCTCCAGTCTGTTACAGCATTGCTCATACAAACCTGCTAAAGGATTTTGAGGCACTTGTGCCCGGCCAAAGAGACGGTACGCTCAACCGGGCCGCACAGAAAGCTGTGAACGAGCCGGTGCCCGTCATCAAGCTTGAAATCAGAACGTATCAGATCAAAACGCATTGCCCCGATCGGGCATACCCCCATGCTGAATTCCGCCTGGCGATCCATCAGCACCTGCCCGATATAGCCTGATTCCACTGCGGCAAGATACAGTGACTCGCTGCTGAATACCGGCTGCAGGGTATGCAACTGGGCAATGAGGAAGATGCTGAATCCCGCCTCTGCATAATAAGAGCGGTTGCCCGGAAGATGGGCACTCTTTATATCAACAGAGGGTCGGGCACAAATCCGGGAAATGATGTGGTGCTCCGGATCGTAATAGTAGATACCTTCCGACACCTGCTCAATAGCGTCCGGCTTGACATGCACATAGGTCTGCACAGCGTACATCCCGCCGGCGGATGGATACAGATATTTCGCCCTACCGTCAACTGTTCCCTGCCTGAGAAGAGACATAAAACCGGAGAAGGTATGGAACGGAACCGGCTTCTGGAGAAAGCTTCTCTGGGTTGACCTCAGCAAATATTCGTTATGCAGATAGGTTATTGGGGGCAGGAAGCCATCTGCCTGCTCATGTTCAAACCCCCGTATATGCAGCTGACGCCGGTGAAGATCTTGATGCTCAGCGTCTGTGAGGGCATTGAGTGCAGCAAGCCGAGCGACTGAAACAGCTTCAAGACCGGCCCGGTCAAGCGCTGTTCCGGCATAGTGACCGGTCAGCCCGTTTCCGGTGCGGCGGATATACCCGGCAATGGTATCTGTCTGGTTCTCAGAGGAAATGTTTGACTCCGTGCCGTTAACACTCCCGCCTGCCAGGCAGTGAACAAACATATGGCTGTCATCCAGCTTAAACAGCTCGCGCACTTTTTTAGAATCTATGCCTGCCATTGGGCAGAGGCCGATAGTATAGCTGGCCTGTCTGCTCATCAGCAGCTGCCCCATGTAACCGGCATCAAGCGTTACCAGCGCAGCGCTCAAGGTGCTGTACACCGGCTCTATTGCTGCAAGCTGGGCAATGAAAAAAATACAGAAACCTGCCTTGTCCAGCAGCTTCCGGTTGCCCGGGTGAACAATATCCGGATCAATTGACTGGCTGGCAGCAACGGGGATAAGCGCGTGGCGGATGGGATGGTAATAGTACAAACCCTCGTTTAATCCTTCAACGCAGTTTTTCCGGACATAGAGATACGTTTGCACGGCATTGAGCCCGCCTGCAGAAGGATACAGGTATTTCTCCTGGCCCTGAACAGTTTCCTGCTTCAATAACCCCAGAAACTTACCGAACACTCGCAATGACAGCAGGGCGCTGCTGTAGGTGCGTCTGCTTGAGCGGCTCTGATAGTCCTCATCAGCAAACCTGACAAGATCAAGCTTAATAACATCATGGGCGCCTGCCATCTTCTGAGGTACCAGGGACGGGCATGCTGCCGGTGCCTGGTGTGTTTTGGTTACCGCGGCAGGAAGGTCGCCTGGTTTTTCGATGGTTATCGTGGAAGCAACAGCAGTGGATTCGATATGTGCCGCAATGTCGCGGATGGTGGCATGGTCAAGAAATACCTCAACGGGGACGGCAATGTTATTCTGCTGCTGCAGCCTTTCAGCGATCTGTATCAGGTTGAGAGAGGTAACGCCAAAATCAAAGATATCATCATCGGGTGAGATGCCTGCAATACCGAGAACTGCCGTGAAATGGCCGGAAAGCTGCCTGATAAGGCCGTTATTATTTTCCCGGCACGGTGCGCAGATGGCTGCAGCAGCAAGCCGCGAGTCAGTGCCTGCCGGGACGTGCTGCATGCAGGTGCCTTGCGCGATGCCTGCGGCTGCTGACGGCAGTGTCTGCTCAGCGCGGATAAACTGAAAATCAGCAGGTGCGCCTTTAAGAATATGGGCGGCAACAGCACGGATGGTCGGATTATCAAGAAAGACCTCTACGGAAATATCAATCCCCTGTTTTTGATGAAGCTGTTCCGCCATTTGAATGAGATTGAGCGATGTGACTCCGAGATCGAAAAAGTCATCGTCCAATGAAATTGATGTGACATCTAAAACTTCCGTAAAATAGCCTGCAAGGAGCGCTGTCAGGCTCTCCCTGTCCCCTGAGACAGGGACGACTGAGGCGGCCGCCTCATGTTCCGCCGCGGGCTGTCGCAGCGGCCACGGAAGCTGTTTGCGGTCAACTTTGCCGTTGGGGCTTAAGGGGAAGCTCTCCAGCCGGGCAAATAAATTCGGCACCATGTAGTCGGGCAGGTAGCGCGCCGCATAAGAGCGCAGCTCCCGCGGCGCAGGAAGAGCGCCGTTGCCGGTTATGAGATATGCGACCAGCTTCTGATCGCCGCCGGGGTCCTGCTGCACGGTTACCACCGCTTCTTTTATCAATTCATGCCTTCTTAAAACCTGCTCAATCTCGCCCAGCTCGATCCGGTAGCCGCGAATCTTTACCTGAAAATCGCTGCGCCCCAGAAATTCAATGGTGCCATCCGGGAAATACCGCGCTATATCTCCGGTGCGGTACATGCGCTCGCCCTTTTGAGCGCTGAAAGGATCAGGTATATAGCTCCGGTCAGTGAGCTCAGGCTCATTCAAGTAGCCCTGGCTCAGGCATTCGCCGGCGATATACAGATCACCGGTAACGCCGGGCGGGCAGACGGCTTGATGCTCATCCAGGATGTAATAGCGACAGTTCTGCATCGGCCTGCCATAGGGAATGCTGCGCCAGGAGGGTTCAACCCGGTTCACCGGGAAATAATTGGACCAGACCGTGGCTTCGGTCGCGCCGCCAAGGCTCATAACGCGGGCACCCGGGAAGACAGCCCTGATTTCATCAGGCAGCGTTACGGGGATCCAGTCACCGCTCAGAAATATCTGGCGCAAGGCACTATTTTTTACCGGCTGCGGAAGCGCCATGAGAGACGGAAGCAGTAGCTGAAGCGCTGCCGGAGCTGAATCCCAGAAGGTTATATTCTCCTCGCAAAGTGTTCTGGCGAGATAGCCCGCATCACGGCGCTTGTGTTCTTCCACGATATAGATTTTTCCGCCGCAGCCGAGCATGCCGAAAATATCA
>CAYNVA010000241.1:0-4987 GCA_964400575.1 uncultured Thermodesulfobacteriota bacterium
GATGTCGTACTTCGGCACCACATCATCCCCGATCTCAACGGACCCCTGCTTGCTCGGAAGCGCCCGCACATGGCCCTTGCACGCAAGGACCTTGAAGTCCTTGCCGAGAAATTTCGTGATGGTCTTGGCCTTTGCAGGCGACTCGACGATAACCAGAGATTTTTCCATAAGAGCACTAACCAAAAAAAATTTAACTTAACATTTTGGAATTGAGAAATGCCGGGATTGTTTTACATATGATCCCATAATTCTGCAATCCCCCAATCCCTCTCATTCCTTAATCCTGATCCCTTTATAACGTATACGCAAAAAAATTACACGTTCATTTTGGCAAACCGCTTTCCCGGCAATTGCTGAACAAAGCCGGAAAGCTCAAGTTCCAGAAGCAGCGATGAAAGCTGCCCCGATGGCAAGTGCGACCGCACGATGAGATCATCGATGTGCACCGGCGCTTCCTGCAGCATGGCATACAGGTTTTGAAGCGCGGGATCAAGTTCTGAAATCCGATCAGCCTCCGGATCGTCTTTCGTTTCCTGCGGAGCGCCGATATGCAGCTCTTCAAGGATATCAAAAGCGCCCTCAACAAGTTTCGCGCCCGTGCGCAGAAGGCTGTGCGTTCCTTTGGTCTTAAAAGAATAGATGCTGCCGGGCACCGCAAAAACGTCGCGGCCCTGCTCAAGGGCCATGCGCGCCGTGATGAGCGATCCGCTCTTCATGCCAGCCTCCACCACCAGGACCCCCAGGGCCAGGCCGCTGATAATCCTGTTGCGCGCGGGAAAATTATAGGCATTGGGCTTTGTGCCCAGGCTGTACTCCGATACCACGGCGCCATTCTCCGCAATCCGGGCATACAGCTTTTTATTTTCCAGGGGGTAGACAATGTCAACCCCGCACCCCAGCACTGCGATGGTGCGGCCCTTTGCCGCCAGCGCCGCTGCATGCGCAACAGAATCTATGCCACTGGCCATACCGCTCACAACGGTAATGCCGGCAGCGGCAAGTTCCCGGGAAACGTCCTGTGCAACCCTGCGGCCATAGTCGGATGAACTGCGCGATCCCACGATTGCCACGGCATTCTTGTCCTGCGGCTCCATGCTCCCCTTCACATACAGCAATGGCGGCGGATCGTATATATTCTTAAGATTTTCGGGATAGCCGGGAGCGGCACAGGTGAGCACATGCACACCTGCAGCCTCGATACGCTCTATCTCGTGGTCAATGGCATCACTGTGCCTGAACTGCCGGATTGCCGCAACCGTCTGCGGCCCCATGCCCTCGACCTGCGCGAGAGCATCGGCCCCGGCATGAAACACCTGCTCGGGCGAGCCGAAGCGCTCCAGCAGATTTTTGCAGGTAACATTACCGATACCGGCAATAAGGCGAAGGGCAATCCAGTAATAAAGCTCATGCACCGGCGGCATCCTTAGCAGTTAGAAAAACAAAACAGCATTGATAGCCGCGGGGGCCTGAAATGTCAAGTTCAAAGTTAGCCGACGGCGGAAGTCTCCAGTAGGTCTTCATATTTTAAATTATCAGTTGCAGGAGCCCTTCCCTTAATTCCAATACATGTGAATTAGACGTATAAATATAAAATCTCATCGTCATTCCGGCTTGTCCGGAATCTGTTCCACCGCAGCGTAAGGATTCCGGACAAGCCGGAATGACAGGCATGGTGTTGTTTACGAGAAATAGTATCTCATCCTACAAAATCAAATGTGACGGCCTACTAGTGGCTAGTGCCCCGGGGTTTTTCAAGGCGGAAAACCTTTCGCGTATTATCCGCCGTCACCCGCGCCACCTCATCAAAATGCACCTGCTGTATCTCTGCTATTTTCTCAGCCACCAGGCGCACATATGCCGGCTCATTGCGCCTGCCCCGGTGCGGCACAGGAGTAAGAAACGGGCAGTCGGTCTCGATAAGCAGATGCTCAAGCGGCACGTTTCTTACTACATCCTGGATGGCCTGCGCGCTTTTAAACGTAACCGTGCCGGGAATGGAGATATAAAACCCCATGTCGATGCAGGCTGCGGCCATGGCCGCATCGCCGGAGAAACAGTGCAGCACGCCGCCGATATCACGGGCTTTCTCCTGCTGCAGTATCTCAAGTATTTCATCATGGGCGTCGCGGTCATGGATGACCACGGGCAATTTAAGGCTTCTGGCAAGCCCGAGCTGAGCGCGGAAGCAGTTGCGCTGCGCTTCCCGGGGCGAGCGGTTGCGAAAGTAGTCGAGGCCCATCTCCCCCAGAGCCACAACTTTGGGGTTGCCGGCATTTTTTTCTATAAAATCAAGGGCCGCACGGTCAAGCTCGGTTGCGTTGTGTGGATGAATGCCCAGAGTTGCATACATAAATGGATACTTCTCTGCCAGTGCCAGCGCCTGCCTGCATTCGTGCATTCCGATGCCAACGGTGATGATCGAATCAACACCGCAGGCCAGAGCGCGCTGTATGACGGCATCAAGGTCATGGGCGAATTCGGGCAGATCCAGATGGGCGTGCGAATCTATGAGCGGCATGAAAACTCTCCACTGCGTGACGGTAGATGTGCTGGTGCAGCTATTCTCCTGGCAGGCCAAATACGGCCGTGAGCATTGCCACAAGCTCTCATTAATCTTCTGCTTCTTCCTGCAGGGACGGCTTCCTGGCCTGCATTTTCTCCACCTGCGAAGCTTTTTGCAGAAACGGCTTGCCGAGATCAGGCTGACCCATGTCTTTGCAGGCACGCCCGATGTACTGATTCAGAAGAAAATCATCGGGGGCGGATTTGAGCCCCTCTTTCCACTGCTCGATGGCTTCGGCGAATTTCCCCCGTGTGGCAAGAATGGCCCCAAGGTTGCGTCGCGCTAAAACGAAACGTGGCTCAGCGGCAACGGCGCGGCGGTAGAGCTCCTCGGCTTTGTCAGGCTGATTGCGCGCGCTGCGGTACAGGAAACCAAGGGAGTTCAGCGCCGTGTGGCTGTCGGGTTTGTGCACGATGGCTTTTTCATAGTCGGCGATGGCAAGGTCGTACTCTTTCAGCCTGGAATGCGCAAGGCCCCGATAGCCTATGGTCTGAGAGTTGGGAAATGCCTCGTAGGCCTTTGTGAAAAGCTCGATGCTTTTCTTCACCATGCCCGCATCCTGCACACTCCCGGTAGGAGCATCACAGCCTTTATAGAGGCATTGAATGCCATAGTGGTGCATCAGCATGGCGCTGTTGGGTGCTACCCGCATATCTGCTTCAAACAGGGTGGAATCGCTTTTCCAGTCAGGATTACGGCTCACGGTTTTCACGCCATACAGCGCCAGTATCAGCCCGGCAGCCGCCAGAAGCAGAACAGGGGGTTTTCCCACGGATAGCGCGGCAGGGAAAATCTTTGTCAGTACCCAGGCCAGAGCAAATGCAAACCCAAGGGATGGCAGGTACAGCAGCCGCTCACCGTAATTGGTGCCGATGAGAAAAAAGAGATTACTGGCCAGCGAAAAAGAAATAAGAAAAAACAGAACGGCAAATGCCGGAAAGCAGCGCTGCCTGGCCTGCCACAGAGCCCAGAGAGCCATGCCACCATATATGACCAGCCCGGCAAGGGCATGCCAGTCGGCAAACGTTGAAGGTTTCACCTGGGGATAGCCCATATCGCTGACAAGCGGGTGAGGCACCAGTAGAACCGCAAGATACCGCCAGCACATGTCAAGGGCTGATGCAATGCGCGACAATGCTGTCGGCGCCAAAACGATATAATTTGATATACCGCTGATCTTCACTTCTACTGACTGGCCTGCGAGCACCTGTGCCCGCATTACCAGAAAAAGACCCGCCGGCAGCAGGAACCACGCAGAAAGTTTCAGTATTCCGACGGGCTTTTTCTCTGAAAAAAACCAGAGCGTCAGCGGGAAAAGACCGATAAACACAATGGCGCCTTCCTTGGAAAAAAGCGCCAGCCCGTACGCCATGACCGCACCGGCCAGCCAGAGCGGTTTTTGTTCATCCGCAAAGCGCCAGAGCCCGTACAGCGCCACAGTGCCAAACAGCAGCGACAGAATTTCATCCAGACTTTTGATATTTGCCACCACTTCCGTGTGCACGGGATGGGCCATGAACAGCAGCACCCCGAGTGCCGGCAGAACCGGGGGGTAGTTTTTTAAAATGCGCCGCCATGTTATCCACAGCAGCCACCCCGTCAAACCGTAGAGCAGCACATTGACGAAATGGTAGAGCCCGGGCTTGTTCGGCGCAAAGTGCCACATGACGGCAAACAGGGCCGGTGTCAGCGGCCGATATTGAAGGCCTGCCTGACGGCGAACCTGGTAGCCTGAGCGGTATTCGGTGAAAAAGAATGTGCCTATATTTTTAATGCCGCCTTTCACAAGATAGTTATTGATGATGGCAGAGCTGTCATCATAGCAGTAATCATGCTCAAGGGTGTTAGCGTACAGGCAAAAGCCCAGCAGCGCAGCCAGAATGCCAATATACCAAAGACTGCCGCTGCCATCCCGCTCAGCAGCAGCCGGGGCAGATATGGATTTTTCTTGCTTGTGCGGGCGTGCCTGCCTTCGCTTAGCCATGGTGGTCATTCATATTAAAAAAAATCATTCTTTAAAAATTCGGCGGGGTCAATGTCTGTTATGCTTCCAGCGTTTGCACCCAGACCGTACGGTTGCGCGGTCCGTCGAATTCGCAGAAAAAAATCGACTGCCAGGTACCGAGCTGCAAATTGCAGCCTTCAATAATGACGTTAAGCGAGCAGCCGAACAGGGATGATTTGATATGGGCTGCCGAATTGCCTTCACTGTGGGCATAGCCGTCCTTAAAGGGAATGACCTTGTTCATCTCCATGAGCATGTCGCGGATCACGTCAGGATCGGCGTTTTCATTGATGGTAACGCCCGCCGTGGTATGCGGCACAAAGACGGTACAGATGCCCCGCTGAATGCCCGATCCGCGCACAGCGGCCTGCACCTGCGCGGTGATGTTGACCATGTCGGTCTGCTTGCGTGTGGTAACG
>CAYNVA010000242.1:0-1869 GCA_964400575.1 uncultured Thermodesulfobacteriota bacterium
TGTGCTTTTTACCCGGTACGGCAATGCTGCAAACTCCTGGGATGACGCGGCGCAGCCCCTGATTTTTACCATCGGCCCGCTGACCGGCTATTTCCCCCTCATGAGCAAAACAGTCTGCGCATTCAAGTCCCCGTATCATAACCAGTATGCTGAAAGCCACGGGGGAGGCCGCTCGGCTCTGTCGCTGCAGCTTGCAGGACTGGATGGCCTGGTCATTACCGGACGCGCCAAGCGGCCCTCATGCCTGGTGATCGGATCTCAGCGCTGTGAGATCAAGCAAGTCCCGTACCTTTGGGGAATGGACGTGCAGGCCTGCGGCAAGATGCTCCGGTCAATGTTTCCGGGGTCCGGGCATCGCAGCATTCTGCGCATCGGGCCTGCTGGTGAGCTCGGCTCTGCCATGGCCTTAATCAATGTTGACACCTATCGGCACTTTGGCAGGCTCGGGGCGGGCGCGGTCATGGGCGGCAAAAATCTCAAAGCCATTGTCCTTCAAGGCGACGGGAATTTTCCCCTCGGCGACAGCCCTGAATATGCAAAACTTTTTCAGGAGGTCTACCAGAAGCTTACCGCTACGGACATGATGCGCAAATATCATGACCTTGGTACGCCTGCAAACGTGGCGGTTTTAAATGAGCTCAAGGCACTGCCGTGCCGGAATCTTCAGCACACCAGTGATCCCGACATTCAGGGTATTACCGGCGAGCGTTTTGCCGACGCAGCCCTGCTGCGCAGCGCAGCCTGCGCAGGATGCCCGGTGGGGTGCATCCACATCGGGTTTGTGCGGGAAAAGTTTATGGCCGAGAATCAGTATCTGTACCGCCAGGTGTCCTATGATCATGAGCCGGTGTTTGCCGCAGGATCGATGCTCGGCGTGATGGATGGCTTTAGCGTGCTTGGCATTATCGATGTGGCGGAGAAGGCGGGCATTGATATCATGTCGGCGGGCGTTGCCCTTGCCTGGGCGACAGAGGCTACGGAGAAAGGCATAATCTCCGAGAAGGAAACAGTGGCTGCCCTGCGCTTCGGCGATGCAGCAGGCTATAAGGAAGCCCTGCGACATCTTGCAACAGGGGCCAATGCGTTTTACCGGCTGCTGGGGCAGGGCACCCTGCAGGCTGCGGCACGCTACGGCGGCGCGGAGTTTGCCTGCGTGCTGGGGCAGGAAATGGCAGGCTATGCCACGGGCGAAGTGTTTTTCATTTCGCAGGCCCTCGGGTTTCGCAGCTCCCATCTTGATGCCGGTGGTTACAGCTATGACCAGAAGCACACGGATAAAGATGTGGCCGGCGCGATAGAGTTTCTCGAAAATGATGAGCGGGAGCGGGCGCTGCTGACCTCAATGGTGTCCTGCCTGTTTGCCCGCACTGTGTACACCCCCGAACTGCTTGGCCGATGCCTGAACGCTGTGGGCTACCCGGGGCTTGCCGGCTCGATGGATGAGGTTTCCCGCCGCATACAGAAGCTGCGCTGGCGCATGCGCCTTGCAACAGGCTTTGATCCTCAAGCAGTTACGATTCCCGCCAGGTTTCTAGAGATCACCACCTGGAAAGGCAGGCTGGATGCGGAATATCTCAAGGCACTGAAAAGCGCCTATGCCCGGCGCATTCTTGATATGGGCAGAGACACCTGCGGCCGGCGATAATGCCACTGAAAGCCAGACCCGATAGGGCTATCATTTTCTCAGGCGGCGTGCTTAGAGCATTTTTCTTTTTGTTGTAGCCCTGCGCCCTTATGGTGAGCCTTTGTTTCGTTTGCCCGTGCTATATTCTCGCAAGAGAAACTGGCAATGATGTCATGCCAATCGCTCGAACCGCACGGGCTACTCTCACCAAAAGCTCACCTGTGCGCATATGGCTATACTATTTT
>CAYNVA010000243.1:0-2697 GCA_964400575.1 uncultured Thermodesulfobacteriota bacterium
CGGAAGCTGAGGCTGTAGATATCGTAGCCCTGGCTTTTTGCCATGGCCATGACGGTTGTGGAATCAACGCCGCCGCTGCACAGCACAACGGCGCGTTTAGATTGTTGAGACATGGCGGTCTCCTTTCAAAAAATTTGCACCGCCCGTTGCGCGCAAAATAAGTTTCAACAGTTTCAGCTGTTTGAACTGATCCAACTGCTGAAACTGTTGGAACCGTTGGAACGATGAATATCGCCTCTGTGGTGAATGCCTGCTTTGCTTCTTACCCCGTTCCCTGGCCCCTGACTCCTGTGCCCTTGACCCTGAACCCTAACCCCTTTCTTTCACTTCACCAGCGCAGTGTGAATGGCGAGCAGGGCTTTGTCGGCATCCTGGTCATCGATGACGCAGGAGATATTGATTTCTGATGCGCCCTGCGAGATCATTTCGATATTGATGCCCTCTCCGGCCAGAACCGAAAACATTTTTCCCGCAAGCCCCACGCTGTGGCGCTGGCCTCGTCCGACAAGGCTTAAAATAGCCATATCCGTGTTGACCGAAACGCTGCCGAGCTGCTCCAGATCGGCAATGGCTGCCTGAAGCCTGTCGCTCTTCTCAACGGTTATTGAAATGTTGACCTCAGAGGTCGAGATCAGATCGATCACGATGCCGTGCTTTTCAAAAACCTTGAACACCTTGGCCATGAACCCGTAGGCCATGAGCATGCGGTTGGAGTTGATGTTGATGACCGTGATGCCCCGCTTGGCCGTTACTGCCGTTGCGGGCTTGGCCGGAGAAAGGCTGTCGGCGTTCGGATCAACGATGGTGCCGGGTAAGGCGGGGTTTAAGGTGTTTTTGATGTGTATCGGTATGCCCACCCGCACGACCTGCTCCATGGTGAACGGGTGAATAACCTCAGAGCCGTAGTAGGTCAGCTCTGCGGCCTCCTCAGGCGTGATGGCCGGCAGCACCACAGCATCGGGCACCTTGCGCGGGTCGGCGGAGTAGACGCCATCGACGTCTTTCCATATCTGCAGCTCCCGTGCGCCGATGGCGGCGGCGGCAAGCGCCGCGGTCAGGTCGGTATAGCCACGGCCGATGCTGTTGATGATGCCTCCCGGCACAAAACCGAAATAGCCCGTGAGCACAGGTACTTTGCGGCCGCAGTCCTTGATGCGCTGCCGAAGCTGCGTTTGCATGTAGGCGTAGAATGCCTGGTTTGCTTCCTTGAATTCTTTTTCAACGATCAGGGAGAGGTCCACGAATTCGGCGTCGATGCCCATGCTGTTGAGCAGGCCCGCGAAAATACAGGCCGAGAGCTTCTCGCCCATGCCGATGATGACGTCCTGCGACCGCGTCGACATTTCACCGATGACGCTGATGGCCCCGAGAAATGATTTCAGGCCCCGCAGATCCTCTTTGATTTCCTCGCTGACTTGCTCCCGCAGCTCTCCGGTCATCAGCTCGCTGATGGCGCTCAGGTGATGTTCTTCGATGGAGTCGATAATTTTGTAGAAATCTTTTTTTCCGAGAGCTGCATCAGAAGCCTCGATAAGCTTGCTGGTGGTGCCCTCTGATTTAACATAGCTGCTCATGGCAGACAGGGCCAGCACGACCCGGTCGCTTTTAAGGCTGTCTTTGACAATCTCGGCAACACTGCGCATGCGGTCTGCCTTGCCAAGGCTCGTTCCCCCGAATTTTTGAACAATGTACTTCATGCTGCTCCTTTCTGTGCTGTTTAAAAAATAGATTTAACTATATAAGATTACAGAGTTTTTTTTGCAAGCTAAATTATTGGTGAGAGATCATTTCCATCCTTTTCAAGCATCGGCTGCCTTTTACGCGCAGGGGAAGGTTTCAGTTGTTCACATTTAGCATTCTAATATTTTGATTTTGTCTCTAGCGCGTGTTATTAATACTACAATATACTATTCATCCACAGGAGGTTTTGCATGAGACTTAAAGGTAAAACAGCGCTGGTTACAGGAGCAGCAGGATGCATCGGCTTTGCAACGGCACAGCGCTTCGCTCAGGAAGGCGCAGTGGTCATTCTTGGCGACATCAACCGGGAAGCCTGCGCAGAGCGCGTGAAGCAGATTGCAGCTGCCGGCGGCACAGCCGATATGGCCATTGCAGACCTGGGCAAAGAAGCGCAGGTTGTGGCCATGTTTGAAAACATAAAGAAAAGCCATAAGCGCCTCGACATTCTCGTGAATATTGCCGGCGGCGACTATGAGCCCATGACCGGCCTTGACGACATCACCGATGAAGGCATCAACCGCAATATCGACGCAAACCTTAAGTCCTGCATTTTTTGCTGCCGCGAAGCCTCGAAAATAATGATGGAGCAGGAGTACGGCAAGATCGTCAACATGTCATCCATCATGTACCGCGGATCCACCTCGCCCATGCAATATACGTATTCTGCTTCCAAGGGCGCTGTTTTTTCTTTAACCCGCGGGCTTGCCATGAACCTCGGCATGTTCAATATAAATGTAAATGCCATTGCTCCGGCACTTATCGAGGTTGAGGCCTTGAAGCGGGGCATGGGGCAGGAGATGTGGGAGGGGGTAGCCGAGGACTGCAAGTCGCGCTACCCGATTGGAAGGGTCGGTCAACCCGTGGATGTGGCAAACCTTGCGCTTTTTCTTGTCACGGAAGAATCATCCTTTATTACCGGACAAGTGATAGAGCTTTCTGGCGGCATTCGGCTGTAAA